>PBXX01000068.1 GCA_002727755.1 Gammaproteobacteria bacterium
CGTATTTCTTTGCAGCTTCAAGAAGGCCTATCATGCCGGACTGGACTAAATCATCAATTTGAACGCTGGCAGGCATCCTTAAAAGCAAGTGATGAGCAATCCTTTTAACTAAGGGCGCATAACGCTCTACCACATCGCTCAACTGAGCAATCGACCCATCCTGGTCTATTTGCACATTTTGTTCAATTACGGAAGCTCCTGTTGCTGCACTCATAATCAGTTATCCCGATTTTTATTTGTTTTACTAAATGATTTGATTTAGCTGACGAATAATTAGATATAAATCATCAATGTTGACCCAGCTAAATGTCATTCACATAGTTGGTGCAATAACTGTTCCAATTTTAAATAAACGTGCCACTTTTTCGCTATCTCCCGGATTACGGGGACTGACCCTTATGAAATCTATTTTTCATTTTTNANGTTAAAGNTTTAGTGTCAAATTTTTGGCTAATTAACAANNATTCGCGTCAATAAACCATCNTTAAGGCGCGACTNTAAACTTGGGNGNNNTAAGTCGNNANATACATTTTGGAATCAGTTCATTCCAAAGAGACTAAAACAAGAATCAGANTCTTTAGCTAGCGCAAAGCTCCGCAGAAGTTTGGGCCGAATTTACAGAGCAATCTCAATTCTCAAGCCTTGGGTGGCGTTACACCGGTCTGCCTCATATATTTGCCACCTCGATCCTTATATGTCACATCGCATTGCTCATCAGANTGATAAAAAAGCATTTGNGCTACGCCCTCATTAGCGTAAATTTTTGCTGGCAGGGGAGTAGTATTTGAAAACTCGAGAGTTACATGACCCTCCCACTCCGGCTCTAATGGAGTTACATTTACTATTATCCCGCAGCGCGCGTAGGTTGACTTGCCCAGGCAAATTGTCAAAACATCTTTTGGTATTCGGAAATATTCTATTGTTCTTGCTAATGCAAAAGAGTTTGGCGGGATAATGCAACTCGGCTCGTCTATAGTTACGAAACTAGTCTCATCAAAATTTTTAGGATCTACAACATTGGTGGTGTGGACATTGGTAAANATTTTGAATTCAGAAGCACATCGAACATCATATCCATAACTTGAAGTTCCATACGAAATAACTTTCTGATCATCAATAAAACGTACTTGACCTGATTCAAAAGGCTCTATCATCGCCTCCGTCGATGCCATTCGCTTGATCCACTTATCTGATTTAATACTCATTTCAAGTAGGACTCCACATTAAAATTCGTCGGGTGCAATAATTTAGAGTTTCAATTTAATGAAATTTTCTTTGGTTGTTGATTTAAGAACAATGAAATTTAGCAATAACCTACATAATCTCAATAAAGGATGAGCAAACAACTCGGCTTTTGCGATATTATACCCTCAAATTTGAAAGATCAGTATACTTTATAAATTTCAAAAACCACTCTCTGATCAACATATGCAAATTAATTAAACTCCGAGAGGTAGGAAATTTTCCGAAAACCGGTTTTCGGCCGAGAGTATTACAACAAAATCATAAAGGTAAAATTCATGAAAAGATGGCAATGTATAATCTGCGGGTTCATCTATGATGAGGAAAAGGGTATTCCCGAGGATGGAATTCCCGAAGGGACAAAATGGGACGATATCCCCGATGATTGGATGTGTCCAGATTGCGGTGTTGGCAAAGAAGATTTTGAAATGTATGAAATATAAGTCTTTAGCTGCAGACTAGGTTGCAAATAAACAAAAAAAAGATCAAATGTTTAATCAGATTTAAAGGACAAAATGGTGAACCCTCGGAAGATATTAGTTACCAGTGCTCTGCCTTATGCAAATGGAGATATCCATCTTGGCCATATAATGGAAGTAGTGCAAACAGATATATGGGTCAGATTTCAAAAGTTACAGGGGCACGACTGCGTTTACGTCTGCGCTGATGATGCGCATGGCACNAGCATTATGTTAAGTGCCGAGGAACGAGGCATTTCCCCNCAAGAATTGATTGATGATGTTAAAGAGCAGCACGAGCGAGATTTTGCTGGATTCTTANTNGATTTCGATAATTTTTACACTACTCANTCGAAAGAAAATAGAGAATTTTCAGAGTCAATTTATTTAGCTCTAGAAAAAAATGGGCATATTTCAAAAAGGACCATTAAGCAACTCTTTGATCCTGAAAAAAAGCTTTTTCTAGCTGACCGCTATGTAGTTGGGGCTTGCCCAAAATGTCATGCTGAGAATCAGTACGGCGATAACTGTGAAGTTTGCGGCTCCACTTACAGTCCCTCTGAGCTAATCAATCCACAGTCCGTAATCTCAGGTGCAACTCCGATAGAAAAAGAATCTGAGCATTTCTTTTTTAGAGTTCCTATGTTTTCAGATATGTTAAAGAAATGGACTCGNAGTGGCACACTTCAAAATTCAGTCTCTAACAAGGTGAATGAGTGGCTTGATGATGAGTTGCAAGAGTGGGACATCAGTCGAGATAAGCCATACTTTGGCTTTGAAATACCAAACACACAAGGAAAGTATTTTTATGTTTGGCTTGATGCGCCAATTGGCTACATGGCTAGTTTCAAAAACTTCTGTGANAAAACAGATTATTGTTTCGACGATTACTGGAATGCAAAATCTACAAACGAAGTGCATCATTTCATTGGTAAGGATATTATAAATTTTCATACCCTTTTCTGGCCGGCGATGCTTAGCAGTGCGAACTATAGGACACCCAGTGCCGTTCACGCACACGGATTTCTGACGGTAAACGGCACCAAGATGTCAAAGTCCAGAGGGACTTTCATAAATGCAAGNACTTACCTTAANCATCTAGATGCGGAATACCTGCGCTACTACCTCGCCTCAAAATTGTCTTCTGGNGTTGAAGATCTAGACTTAAATCTCGAAGATTTCGTGCAAAAAGTTAACTCAGATTTAGTAGGTAAGCTTGCCAACATCGCTAGTCGATGCGCTAGTTTCATAAACAAAAATTTCGAAGGCAAACTTGCAGAAAACCTCGATACCTCGGAGATAATCGTTGAAATACAATCAAAACAGCAGGACATCGCAAAACTATATGAAAATTTAGATTACAGTAAAGCAGTTCGCTTGATTATGGCTTNAGCGGACTTGGCCAACAAATTTATCAATGAAAAACAGCCTTGGGTTATTGCCAAGGACAACCCCCAATCAGAAGAGTTGCAGGCAATTTGCTCAACCGGCATTAATGCATTCAGACTACTTATTATTTATATTAAACCAGTCTTGCCCGCTTTAGCGGTTAAAGCAGAATCATTTTTAAAAATTGATCCACTGAATTGGAAGGATCTTAATTGTATTCTAACCAACCATAAAATCTCTGAATTCAATGCGATGGTTCAACGAATCGAACCCAACAAGGTGAATATGATGGTCGATGAAACAAAACACGGTTCAGAATCCAAACCAAGCGTTAAAGAGGAAGCCAAAGAGCCTGAAGGTACTTTTGAGCCAGAAATCTCGGTGGATGACTTTTTTAAGATCGACCTCCGGATCGCGAAAATTATTTCAGCATCTGAAATTGAAGACGCCGATAAGCTACTCAAATTGCAGCTGGATTTAGGTAAAGATGAAAAAGGTAACCAAATCCACCGTACAGTATTTTCAGGAATCAAATCAGCCTACAAGCCGGAAGAAATGATAGGTATGCTGACAGTAGTGGTCGCGAACTTACGGCCACGTAAAATGAAGTTCGGCATTTCAGAAGGTATGATCTTGGCAGCGGGACCAGGCGGTAAGGATATTTGGCTTATTGAGCCACACTCCGGCGCAAGCCCCGGTATGCGAGTCACTTGAAGGTTCCGATCAACCAAANCANCTGGGCTGACGTTTTCCTTCAACAAATTGATTTAGTTCCAAAAGCACACTGGCGCAATTTTGACGAAAGTAATAAGCTTGATCTCCACCGAACTATTTGGCGTTGATACGATTAAACGAGCTTCATCCTCAGGTAAGAACTTTATGAAGAATTATTCAATTTCTTTAATCTCACGAAAATCTTTATCTACAATTTGCGCCGTGGCATTAGGATTTTTCACATCGATGTGTGCCGCGCAAGACAGCGTTTTGAGAGACATCGAAAACTCCGTAATCAAAATTTATACAACACAAGCTGCACCCGATTATTTTACGCCATGGAGACTACTAACGCCGCGCCAGAGCAGTGGCTCAGGCTCGGTGATCGCAGGTAATCAAATTCTCACAAATGCCCATGTCGTGGCAAATGCAAGTTATGTTCAAGCGCAGAAACACAATGACCCACAGAGGTATCTCGCGAGGGTAACTTTCGTCTCACACGAAGCAGATCTAGCCATAATCACGGTCGACGATCCAAGTTTTTTCTCTGATTTACAGCCTCTGAGTATTGGATTACTACCCGAACCCTTGCAAGAAGTGTCGGTTTATGGATATCCGATTGGAGGGAAGTCGTTGAGCATAACTAAAGGAATNCTATCCCGTGTGGAGCAACAAATTTACGCTCATGCGGGAGCATTTTTGCTGGCGGGCCAGATAGATGCCGCAATTAATCCCGGCAATAGCGGAGGACCNGTAATCGTTGACAACCAAATTGTTGGAGTCGTAATGCAGGCCAGTAGCGGAGGTCGGGCAGAGAACCTCGGTTATTTCGTACCCCCGAGTATTATTCAGCATGTATTAAAAGATAGCANCGACGGCGTTAATGANGGTTTCCCAGATTTAGGTTTTAGAACACAGGCGCTAGATAGTCCGGCGGCGAAAACTGCATATGGCCTGAAAGAAGGTCAAAACGGCGTTTTAGTTATTAAAGTTTTTGAAAACTCTCCTGCAGNTGGAATTTTTCAAGAAAACGATGTGATTTTAAGCATAGACGATTTCGANATTGCTGAAGATGGCACTATACGATTATCCGAAGACTTACTCACAGACTATAAGCATTCCATCGATATGCATCATATTGGAGAAGAAATTCTAGTTCGCTACTCTAGAGATGGAGTCGAAAACTCCGTAAGCCTTCNAGCAGAAAAAGCGCAGGACAACTACAGCCTTGTGAAGGGAGAACAATTCGACAAAACCCCNCAATATTATATNTACGGAGGAGTATTATTCGTCCCACTAAATATGAACCTAATTAAAAGGTGGGGTAACGATTGGTCTAGATCTGCGCCAGTTAGTCTCTTGCAAATGAGAAACGAGTGGAGCACACCTGACCGAAAAGAAGTTGTAGTAGCGCTGCAAGTTCTGGCAGCTGACGTTAACCTTGGTTATCACGACTGGAGAAATTGGGTTGTAGATTCAGTTAATGGGAGCCCGATCAAGAACTTTAAACAATTCACCGATATGCTTGAGGGAAACTCTAAAGAAAACGTCGTTTTCGAAAACAAAAATGGTTATCAAATGGTTATCAATCACCNCCGGGCTATGGAAAGCGAATCAGATATATTGAAACAATATCGAATACCAGCTGCCCATTCACAAGAATTTATCAATGAAGACTAACTTTACAGTTGCTTNTTCTTGTTAACCATATCCGCGAATCTGTACGAGGGAAATAGGTATAACGTCNAACATTAAAGAGTCATTGGTAGACCGCATTGATGAAGTACTCCCTCAGACACAATGCGAAAAATGCGGTTACGCTGGNTGTAGGCCNTATGCNGAAGCGCTAGTGNAAGGGGACGACATAAACAAATGTCCCCCTGGCGGAAATGAGACGATATTGGCACTATCTAAGTTACTTTCGACTCCTTNCCTGGCTCTCAATCCCAAACACGGAAAAATNACAACTCAGAAAGTNGCTTACATAATTGAAGACCAGTGNATTGGTTGCATGAAATGCATAAAGGTTTGCCCGATGGATGCAATAGTTGGAGCGCCGAAACTGATGCACACTGTAATAACCGATGATTGCAGTGGCTGCGACCTTTGTATCGATCCCTGCCCTGTCGATTGTATTATAATGCGAGAGGTAAAAAATGACGCCACGGTTTCTGTTTCNAGTCAAACAATTAGTNCANAGCTTAACCAATCTTATAGNTGGAGAAGTTTGCATGCAAAGCGACAAACTCGTTTAGCGAACGAGGNCATTAAAAACACAAACAAGGAAACANCGATAAAGGAAGCGAGCTTTTCACGANCAGATGCTAGAAAAGAAATCAAAGATGCAATCGGAAGAACATTGCAAAANCGCAAAATTGCCCAGGACATCAAACNNAATNAACATAACCCATGAATAGAGACAACCGAATACAATTCTTTGCTCAGCTTAAAAAAGATAACCCAAACCCAAAAACCGAATTAAAATANAACAGTAATTTTGANCTTCTCATTGCAGTAATTTTATCTGCCCAAGCAACAGATACGAGCGTAAATAAAGCTACAGAAAAACTTTACAGCGTAGCTAACACTCCTCAGAGTATTCTTAGCCTTGGGGAGAAAAAATTAAAAGCACANATCAAGACGATAGGTTTATTTAACACAAAAGCNNAAAATATCTTAAAAACATGCCAAATTTTGCTTGATGAGCATAANGGNAAGGTGCCGGACACTAGACAATCTCTTGAGGCGCTTCCAGGTGTTGGCAGAAAGACAGCCAACGTCGTACTAAACACCGCTTTTAGTAAGGAAACAATGGCTGTAGATACTCATATTTTCCGCGTGTCTAACAGGACGGGTCTAGCTCCCGGAAAGAACGTACTCGAGGTAGAACGGAATTTATT
>PBXX01000069.1 GCA_002727755.1 Gammaproteobacteria bacterium
AACACCAACTTTGCGAAACGTAGCTGAAACAGCACCATATATGCACGGTGGGCAGATCGAAAACCTTCTCGAGGTCGTTAAGCACTACAACCAGGCCCCTACATCACTCCTAAGTCACAATGAGGCCAAGCCTCTTGANCTCAAGANTTCCCAAATCACCCAGCTNGAATCCCTTATGTACGCCTTCACAGCACCNTTGGCCACAGAACCAAAATGGCTACGCCCCCCTAACTCAGCCTACTCTGGCAGTGCGAANACCCAAACAACGCCTCCCTGAGGCACAAACGTCCGAGTTCCTCTTTGCTGATCTATGCGCGCAGTCATNCCAGCGGCNTCAACCCCCCAACCAGATTGAATTGCCACGTACTGTTTACCATCCACTGAAAAAGTAGAGGGTACTCCAATAATTCCAGAATTAGTTCGAAACCGCCAAAGTTCCTCGCCGGTAAGTGCATCATGAGCCCTGAAAAATCGATCGCTCGTGCCACCACTGAAAATTAAGTTTCCAGCAGTGGTCAAAATNCCACCCCAATTATGTGATTGAAATTCGACAGACCAGACCTCCTCACCGGAGTCCATATCCCAAGCCTGAATCTGNCCAATATTTCCTTGCGGATCTCTTAGCGTAAATTCTGTTCGAGCCCCAGTATATGAGCNACCTGGCATNTAGGTGACTTCCCGACCCTCAATTACNCCACAGTGATTTTCATTTACAGGGATGTAAACAAGACCGGTGCCTGGATTGTATGCTGCTGGAGGCCAATCCTTNCCTCCCCAGAGCGAAGGACAAAAGTCAACCGATTCGCCTGTTGATGGAGTGTGACTCGGATCATACGAAGGTCTTCCTGTTTCAGGGTCGATGCCACTAAATGCATTTTGATAAACATAAGGCTCGGCATCCACAAATCCAATACGATCCGCATGACGCTCTAACGTCCAAAGATATCCATTCCTGCCCGGGTGAACCAGCGCATCGAATTGGCGACCAGACCTCTCAACCGGCATCAGTATGGGAGTCGAAACCTCATCCCAGTCCCATGAACCATTCCAGTGATACTGATGATGAGCCTTTATTTGGCCNGTTTTAATGTCTAGAGCTATTACAGAGTTTGTATACAAGTTATCACCGGGACGCTGATCGCCGATCCAAGGTCCAGGATTTCCTGTACCAAAATAAGCAAGACCCAAGTCTGGATCATAGTGTCCTGGTATCCAAACTGCAGCTCCACCTGTNCTCCANGATTCACCCGGCCAGGATTCATTGCCCGGCTCTCCCGGACCAGGCACCGTATAAGTGCGCCAAGCTTCGTTGCCGGATTCCGCATCCAGCGCTACGACAAAGCCCCTGATGCCTANTTCACCACCTGATGTTCCAACAAGGATTTTTCCATCAATCGCCAGCGGCGCCATCGTAATGTAATAGCCAAATGAGTTATCTTGAACCGTAGTGTCCCAGACCTTTTCACCAGTGGATGCATCAAGCGCAACAACTCTTGCATCTAGTGTTGCCATGTACACTTTGTCACCATAGAGAGCCACACCACGATTTGTTCTATGAAAAGCTATATAATTTTCNGGAAGGTTGTGTTGATATCGCCAAAGCAAATCACCTGTTGCAGCCTCAATAGCATAAAGAAGGTTACCTGGCGTAGTAATAAACATGACACCATCATTCACGATTGGCGGAGATTCATGACCACCTAAAACTCCTGTCGAAAAACTCCAAACTGGCTCAAGATCACTTACATTGTCAGCATTAATCTGCCCCAATTTACTAAAACCCCAGCCATCAAGCGTTCCTCGATAAGACAGCCAATTATGATCTTCTGGATCAATCAACCTACTATCAGTGACAGAGTTATAGTTTTCTATTGTAGCCTGTGCGCCCAATTCTGAAGGCAACAGGCAAATTGCAAACATCGTTACTATAATTTTGTATCTCACACTCTGAAACATGTTACTTCCCCTTCTCTACTAAACTCCATTGAAGACTAAAATCAGTCATTAGTCTTATCGTAAAATTCATAAACAGCTTTNTACAACTTAAATGCGACTAGCCGCCCCGAGACTCCANTCCCGCTAACAGCAACAACCAAATACTGTTCTCCACCAACCATATAGGTCATAGGTGATCCTGTCTGAGGAGCAGGCAGTGTAACTGCACCGACCTCAGTACCATCATCCTTATCATAAGCTCGAAGCATGGCGCGCCTATTTCCACTGTTATCAGANGTCAACTCTGATTCGCCCGCAATGACGAGAGTCTTGGTGACTAGAGTACCAACAGATGCTCCTTGACCCGTTCTTGGTATATCTAATTCAGNCAGGGCTGGATGATTTGCTATCCGATCTGGAGTTTGACCGTGCGGAACTTGCCACGCAATTTCACCTCGNCGTAGATTGATAGCTGTTAATCGTCCATAAGGCGGTTTTAAAAGTGGCAANCTGTCCACCAACAAATTGCGAGGAGGCGTCCCTCGGCTTGAAGTAGGACGTGAGCCCTGTGACGCATTAAACTCTGTCCGCCCTCCTCCAGCGGAGGATCCAGCACCACCCGAAGTTCTTGGGCCAGAAACCGCACTNCCTTGAATATAGGCCATGTCGGATTGGCCTGGATAGGGTGGCACTACGGCTAGACTTGTTACAGAGCTATTCGATACCACGAAAACTGTATTAGTTTCGGGATCATAAGAACCACCTGGCCAGTTTGTCCCGCCACCAGTCGCTGGNGCCATCAAAGTGCCAAGTGGCCCATCNATATTGCTAACCACGGGTGGCGTAAAAATTGGCCCCATTTTGTGCCAGCCTGCCACCTCCTTAGCCTTTTCTCGAAGCTCTGGAGTGAAATCAATAAGATCACTTTCAGTTACGCCTTGTCTGTCATATGCAGGCGGCTTTGTGGGAAAAGGCTGAGTAGGTGAATACCACTCACCCGGCACATCTCCCATCTCCACCCCTCTTTCCTCGATCGGCCATATGGGTTCTCCTGTAATGCGATCAAAAACATATAAAAAAGCCTGCTTCGTTGGTTGTGCCACTATTTTTCGGAGCTGACCGTCGATAACTACATCCGCCAAAATTGGCGCACAAGGAATGTCATGATCCCATATGCCATGATGCACTAACTGGAAATGCCATTTCCTTTCTCCCGTATTGAGATCTACTGCAACCAAAGATTCAGAAAATAAATTATCGCCGGGGCGATATGCGCCATAGTAATCACCAGTTGCAGCCTCAACCGGCAGGTAGACCGTTTCCAAATCCAAATCCACAGAAATTTGTGCCCAGACACCGGTGTTGCCTGTGTAGATAGATGATTCATTCAACCAGGATTCATTTCCATACTCGCCAGGCTCAGGAATCGTGTGAAATATCCAAAGCCTTTCGCCTGTTAGAACGTTAAACCCTCTCACATAACCTTTTACGTTTTCCCGACTTCTTGGGTTACCTCCTGTCCTATGAGCTGCTCCGACTATTACTACGTCTTTGGCGACAATTGGGGTTGAATGAAGTCCTATCTCTCCGGTTATTAGATCAATTTGCTGATCTGCATCTTGCTTCAAGTCAACAATTCCATCGCTGCCAAAAGACGTGACTCTTGCACCAGTCCTAGCGTCCAACGCAATCATCCTATAACCGGGGGTTACATAAATTATCCTCTCATCACTCCCATCTTCGCTCTTCCAATAGGCTAAACCTCGACCAGAGAGTTGCCTTGGTGCATTTTCACCCCTCTCACCCTCATTCAAACTATGCATCCAGAGGATTTCACCTGTTTGAGCGTCCAGGGAAACAACGGCCCGTCTTGAACCTGCTGTCGTAAATATTCTACCGTTGAGCATGAGAGGCGTTGATTGATACCTGTATTCTGGGCTCGGGCCGAAATTTGCGGCATCAAACGTCCAGGCGACGTCCAGCTCTGAAAAGTTAAGAGAATTTATTTGATCTAGACCAGAGTACCGAGTATGTCCTAAGTCACCTCCGTAAGTTGGCCATTGTCCCTCTGGCGCACCATGCTGAGCAACTGCGGGTGCTGAGACTAAAAACGTGAGGATCAAAGTCCAGAAACTAATCTTTATCATAGATATTCCAACATTAAATTCACAGGCACTAGAGCCAATTTTAAACCCACTCGGAAGAAGTCTAGCACAATATAAAGTTTTTAAGATCTAATCTTTCTGCCACCTGACAGAGACATCCCCTTGAATTTGAAGTACTATCAGGAAAAAGTTGTCTTGGATGTGTGGCGAACCAAGGGCTGACTCGGGATGAAAATAAAATCAAAGTTCAATCTACTAATTCTGTCGATTTCGATATTTGCTTGCTCTCAGAATCATGCTCAACAGATAGACCTATCAAATCAGACTTGGTCCTCTGAGGTAATTCGAAAAGAGGGGCAGGCAATCATTCCTCTGTTTGACGGCTGGTATCCGAATGANGATGNGACTAAAACTATTTGTTTTGGTTATTTCAACATGAACACNGANCAATCCTTTGATATNCCTGTTGGAAGCGATAATTACCTGGAAACTGACTACCCAGGCTTAGATCTGAATNACGCGAACATTCCGACACACTTCGACCCACTNCCACCTGCCTATCGGCATGTGTTCTGTGCATTTTCTGTGATTGTTCCCGNNGGGTTTAATACAAATCACCGAGTTACCTGGCATATTTCCAGCAANAGATTCGAGCTAAGCACGCCAGGTAAAGTTATACCTCCTTACGTGCTTGATGAGCCTGAATCTGGGGGTAGAGGTGACCTAGCGCCTCTTGTTAAACTTACACCANGCTCACAAGGAGTAAGAGGACGCTCCGGAGTTCACAGTGATCCCATACACGCTTCGGTGGGAGACTTAGTTTCATTNAAGGCCTGGATAGCTCACCCNGACGAGAAGGTATGGGTTGGCTGGTCGCANCACAGNGGNAATGGACAGGTTACATTTGATAGTAAAGAGTACGAATTACTNACAAGAAATGAAGAAACCATGGTTCAGGCAAAATTCGATCAACCCGGCGAATATATCGTCCGCATGCAAACGATAGATGATATAGCTGCGTTTGAATTTTACTGCTGCCATACAAACGCTTATTTTCATATCAACGTGAGCAACTAAATGGAGCCGCGCATGAANAGANTGCAAAAGATAGTTCAAATTAGCTTATACATATTAACTCTAGGGGGTTTTTGGANCCANTCCTCAGCTCAAGAAAACCCAACCTACTCAAAGGACATTGCACCAATACTTCANGATAAGTGNGCCTCCTGCCATAACCCTGAAGGGATCGGCCCTATGCCGTTGCAAAGCTATGAGCAAGTCAAACCCTTCGCCGCGTTGATCCATGATAGAACGAGCAAAAGAATTATGCCTCCATGGCATATCGATACCGGCATAGGTATTCAGAGTTTCAAGAATGACGCATCCNTNAACGATGAGCAGATTGNTTTAATTGAACGTTGGTTCCTCGCGGGATCGCCCGAAGGTAACCCCGAAGATCTCCCTGCCCCAGTTGACTTTCCTAGCGGNGCCGAATGGCAACTCGGCGATCAACTCGGTCCACCCGATCTGGTAATTAAATCTTCACCTTATGATGTAATCGCAAACGGACAAGATCAGTGGTGGACCCCGAGCGTGCCTTTTGAAGGTCTANATAGTGAACGTTTTTTGAAAGCAGCAGAGTTCAAACCTTCCTATCCTTTGGGCAAGAAAGTAGTTCATCATGGNCANGCAGTGCTTGTGCCTGAGGGTGGCGGACGCTCCGTTGCGCTGGCTCGCTATGGTGTTGGAAAATCCTGGGANATGTTTCCAGAAGGCACAGGAATGCGCGTGCCAGCTAATGGGAATATTGCGTGGAATCTCCATTACTTTCCTGTAGGCGCAGAAGGTCCTGGAGATGTTGTGGAAGTAGGCTTGTGGTTTTACCCCGAGGGACAAACTCCCGAAAAGGAAACAGTTGGTGAGGCNATGTTCAGGGTGGATGGCCTNAAGGGGATGGCTAGNGGNCANGATATAGTGATTCCTCCTCANGGCTACCAAGTGCTCCAAGGTACCCACCGTTTAGATGCACCTGCGGTCATCCACAGTTATCGACCCCACTTGCACATGCGAGGCAAGGTGATGACCATGGAGGCGATTTACCCAGATGGCAGGAAAGAGGTACTCAGTCAAGTTAATAACTATGATCACAATTGGCAGATTGCATACATTTATGAGGATGACGTAAAACCATTACTGCCAACGGGNACTATCCTCCAGTTTACGTCCGTATTTGATAATACAGCCAATAATCCTATCAATCCTGATCCAGAGCAGTGGGTAGTTTTTGGACGGCGTGGAGTAGACGAAATGAGTCATGCTTGGGTAGGCATCACCTATGTTAATGAAGAGCAGTTCGCCCAGTCAGTTGCAGAAAGACGCGCTCAGCAAGAAACCTTGCGTCTCGATTAGCCTGAGGAAATAAGAGGCACTGCTATGAGTTCTCGATTGCTGCTTTTGCTGTCCTTGNTTGCGATNTCGCCATCATTACATAGTCAGCAATTACAGCAGGCNACGCACACGCAAGTTCAGGCGGAAACTGGGCAACAGGTTTACGCCGAGTATTGCGCTGTGTGCCATCTTACTGATCTTTCTGGGTCATTTGAGGCCCCAGCCCTCAACGATGTTAACTTCAAAAATAATTGGACTAACCGCAGTGTGTCCGAACTCGCTGCTCTACTGCAGAGGACGATGCCACCNCAATCTCCAGGGTCTCTAGCTGAGGACCAGTATGCTTCGCTGATCGCGTATATACTCAATGAAAATGGAANNCTAGCAAGTCAAACCGATCTGTTTCTCACGGCAAGTGACGTCGTTTTTTTGGGAGACGCGCCATTAAGTTCCTCTCAGGAAGGACCTCGTTTCCCATTACCCGGTCAACCTGGTAATACCCCCACACCCGGGACGCGGGACTCGGTTCCAGAAATTGCAACCATTTACCGAAGCGAGCGCGCAGTGACTCGCTCTTTCGTNCCTATTTCCTCCTTTCAAAACGTAACCACAGAGGATCTTAAAAATCCTCAACCCAAAGATTGGACTTATTGGCGGCGTGGTCCAAAAAGTCAGGGTTACAGCCCTCTCAATTCCATTAATAAGGATAATGTGTCCGATCTAAGCCTTGCCTGGGTTTGGGGNATGGAACCCGGCAGGAGCCANCCCGCACCTCTTGTCAGAAACGGAATAATTTACATCCCTAACTTCGGCAATATCATTCAGGCTATTGACGGCAAAGAGGGATCGCTACTTTGGGAATATGAGAGGCAGTTCCCGGAGGGAAGCCGACAAGGTGGACAACTCAGAACTATTGCCATGTGGGAAGACATGATCTANGTGGCGACAACTGACGCACACCTAGTGGCATTGGATGCCCGCACCGGCGNAGTGCGGTGGGATGTTGAGATTGCAGATGAAACCCTTGGCTATTCAAACACGAGTGGGCCCATTGTGGCCGACGGAAAGGTGATAAACGGGATTAACGGTTGCACCCGATTTTTTGAGGAAAGTTGCTTTATAACTGGTCACGACGGCAAAACAGGAGAAGAGCTGTGGCGCACTTATACAATCGCGCAACCAGGCGAATTCGGAGACGACACTTGGGGTGGCTTACCACTGGAATTCCGGGGCGGTGGAGATGCGTGGATAACTGGTAGTTGGGACCCCGAGCTAGGTTTAGTATTTTTTGGAGTAGCTCAGGCAAAGCCCTGGATGGCCGCAAGCAGAGGTTTGACTACNGAAGACGANACNCTCTACACAAATTCGACTCTTGCGATAGATCCAAATGACGGCGAGATTGTTTGGCACCGACAGCATGTTCCGGGCGAGTCTTTAGATATGGACGAGGCTTTTGAGCAAGTGCTTGTAGATTTATTCGACGAACCCTACCTTCTAACAATTGGAAAAAGCGGTATCCTTTGGAAACTTGATCGTCGAACAGGAGAGTTCCAAGGGTTGGCTCAAACTGTGTTTCAAAATGTTTTTTCAGAGGTAAACTTAGAAACAGGTGAGGTAAGGTACCGGGATGACATTCGAAATATGCAGATCGGGGACTGGTTGTCAGTTTGCCCCTCCACTGCCGGTGGCCATAATTGGCAGTCCAGCACTTACCACCCTGGTTCTCGGCAACTCGTAATACCATTAAGCCAGTCGTGTATGGAAATGTCACCAAGAGAGGTAACATTTGAAGTAGGCAGTGGTGGCACGATGGCCGACCGTCGCTGGTTCCCTATGCCTGGAACCAATGCTGAATTCGGCAAGTTAGCGGCATACGAAGTAGACTCCTTGGATGAGAAGTGGAGTATTTCTCAGCGAGCACCGTTTCTTACCGCTGCACTTTCAACGGGGGGCGGTTTGGTTTTTATCGGCGATTACGATAGATACGTGCACGCCTATGATATAGATACTGGCGAAGAGTTATGGCGTTCACGACTGGGCACTTCAGTAGAGGGTTTCCCCGTGACCTTTGCAATAGATGGTGAGCAATACGTCGCATTTACCTCTGGCCGAGAAGGTGGAAGTCCATGGCGAATTGGAAGCTTTCTGGCTCCCGAAATGGTAAGCCCCGACGGTCACAATGCACTTTATGTTTTTAAATTAAACTAGAAATTTTCGCTAATATTTTAATTCCCAGTTTTCATAACTCTATAAACTACTCGAACAGAAAAACTGCTCACAACCAATACCAGCAAGGATATGAGTTCTCAGCAAGAGTTTCACACAAGTAAATCGCTCCAAAATGATAGAACAATTCTATCCGTCAGTGATCTAAATCAATTGGCTCGGTCTCTCCTTGAACAGAACTTTTCTAAAGTTGTGGTAGAAGGGGAAATTTCTAACTTTGCAATGCCGAGCTCGGGTCATTGGTATCTCACTCTCAAAGATAGAAAGGCACAAATTCGCTGCGCCATGTTTTCGAGCAGAAATCGCTCCGTTCGATTCCAACCAAAAAATGGATTGGCCATAACCGCTTACGGAAAATTGAGTATTTATGGCAGCAGAGGCGACTATCAACTGATTATCGATAACATGGAAGAAGCTGGTGAGGGAGCGCTGAGAAGGGCTTTTGATGAGCTGAAAAATAAATTACTTGCCGAAGGATTATTTTCAGAAGAACTCAAAAAGGCAGTGTTTTCTAATTATCGCCATATCGGTGTCATCACCTCAAAAACTGGGGCCGCACTTCAAGATATTCTTAGCGTATTTGCTAGGCGCTCCCCTAGCACTAAAATAACCCTCCTACCCGTATCCGTCCAAGGAGCAGAAGCACCATCCGAAATTGTGCGCGCAATTGAACTTGCGAATAAATTAAGCTCAAAACTGGGACTTGAATCTCTAATCGTTGCTCGGGGAGGAGGCTCATTGGAGGACCTCCAAGCTTTCAATGAAGAAAGCGTTGCTAGGGCAATTTCGAATAGTGAGTTACCAATTACGAGTGCGGTCGGTCATGAGATTGATTATACGATAGCCGATTTTGTTGCAGATCTTAGGGCCCCTACCCCTTCCGCTGCAGCTGAAGTCCTAAGTACAGACCAAGACGATTATTATGAATATCTACATAACATTATAGCCAGCCTAAATAATCGAATTGAAGATAGGATCGATTTTGTTAAACAACGGCTAGACATGCTAACAAGCAGACTTAAAAGTCCAGGCAAAAAACTGCAAGAGCATGCACAAGACCTGGATAGGCTGGAGAGTCAAATTCTTCTTTTAATTAAAAACCAAATCAATAAGAAACAAAGTGAGATTAATTTCTTTAAACAATCTATTCTAAGCAAATCTCCCCAAAACAAAATCAATTGGGACCTATCAAAGTTGGAAACGAGCAGAAAGATCCTCATAAAATCTTTAAATAATTACCTTGATAGAAATAAATCTGCACTAGCATCTTTGAGCCGCAGCTTGGAAGGAGTCAGTCCTCTGAGTACGTTAGACAGAGGGTATAGCATTACTTACGGACCTAAATTGTCTCCGATCAAATCAACAGATAGTGTCAAGGTTGGGGATAAAATTAGATCACATCTTCATAAAGGAAATATTGAATCAATTGTATCGAAGATCGAGAATTTATAGGATTAAATCAGTTATGAAATACACTAAGCATTCTATTTATTTGGTTCTAATGCTCCTCTTTGTATCAAGAGGGTATTCGAATGTCGCTATTTCATCGATACCCCAATCATCCATGGTTCCGGGAGGAATAGCCGTAATACCCACACCTATGAGGGCCGTCAATGGTAGCTACCGGGAAGAAAGAATCATGCTGGCTGATTTTGAGGGCAAACAATTTGCAATCATAGGAATCCCGTTAAGTGTAGGACCTGGAACTCAAAATTTTACATTGACTACGACTGATGGAAGTGAGCAGATGCTCGCGTTTCAGGTGCAAGATAAATCCTATACCGAACAACATTTAACCATAACTAATAATAGACAAGTAAATCCTAATACAGAAGATATGCAAAGAATATCCCGCGAACGAGCTGAAATGGACACAGCGTTTTCTACTTGGACTGACAATTTGGAACCTGTTTTTAAGATGGAACCACCAGTTGAGGGAGTCAGAAGCAGTTCTTTTGGCTTGAGAAGGTTTTTTAATGGGCAGGCTCGGAGTCCTCATTCAGGCATGGATATCGCTGCCGATGAAGGTACACCGATATATGCACCAGCGCCTGGTATTATTCGGGCGACCGGCAACTATTTCTTCAATGGCAACACGATAATTTTGGATCACGGACATGGTCTAATTTCGCTATACTGTCATATGAACACAATAGACGTAGAGGTTGGCTCGATCGTAAAAACAGGAGAACAAATTGGGAAAGTTGGACAAACTGGACGAGTCACGGGTCCTCATCTTCATTGGAGTATCAACCTAAACAATACTCGAGTTGATCCGGCACTATTTCTAACTAATTAACTCTAGTAGTATTTCAGAAAATAATCTCAGAGATCTATTTGGAAAATCTTAATTCACGTTTGAAAAATTAATACTCTGTATAGTAGGATTTTGGAATTAGATATTTTTTGAAGGTCAACATGAATAAACGAGAACAGCAGAGAATAATCAAAGAAGAGAAACAACGGGCGGCACGTCAGCGAGAAAGAATTAGTGCAACAGTTAGGAAGACTGTTTTTTTTGTTGTCATCCCATTGCTTGTTGTTTTTACAGCCTATGTTTTGCTTAACCAAGGAACGACCTACTCAACAACCGAGATTGCAGAAAATGATCATGTAAGGGAGCCAGGTGCTAAGCCCGTTAGCATCGTCGTCTACGCCGACTTTCAATGTCCGGCGTGCGCGACTGAAAATCAGACAATATTGCAAGCCTGGCCCTCTATAAGAGATTCTGCTCAATTGGTCTTTCGCCATTTCCCGGTAACAAACACTCATCGTCATGCTTGGACCGCCTCACTGTATGCAGAAGCCGCAGGAAAGCAGAATCGATTNTGGGAAATGCATGACTATCTCTTTGCTACCCAACCNGACTGGTCAAACTTGTCTGAAGTTGAAAACGAATTCGACGCTTACGCCCTTGAACTCAATTTAAACATAGAGCAACTTCACCTCGACATCGCATCTGAAGAAGTCGTAATGAAAGTTNGAAACGATTTGAGAGGCGGAACAGCATCNGGGGTACGAGGAACTCCAGCTGTATTCNTTAATGGTCGCCAGCTAAATAATCCAAGTCGAGCTAGAATTATCGATGCTGTAAACGATGAAGTTAACTCTGGATGAATTAACAATTTNNCATNTTNATGGCTAGTCGACAAAATTTCTGAAAAAGAATAATGCTATTGGGCGTATTAGAAGCTTGATCGTAGAGCTTAGTAGGNTCAAGCCCTTCTTCTCTGATTGCGACTGCACGCTCGTGTATATATTCCCTTATAATTTTCTTTGAAAATTCTGGGTGAAATTGGATTCCCCAAGTTTTTTCGCCTAACCTGAATGCTTGAAGTATATTTGAACTACTCACAGCTAATTTGACCGCGTCGGGAGGNAGCCNAACTACCGATTGTTGATGAGAAACGTTAACATCAAATGCATCTGGCAATCCTCCAAACAACAAATCATCTTTAGCTGACTCTGTAAGTTCGATGGGTATTGTCCCTATTTTTCGTCCCTCTGCATTAAAGTCAACTTTACCTCCAAAAGCCCACGCTAGNAGTTGATGACCNTAACAAACCCCCAAAATTGGTGTACCACTTTTATGCGCCCTCGTAACGTACTCAGCGCCGGTAAAATTCCAANTCTCTTTATCAGTGACATACGCTGGTGAGCCAGTAATGACTATCCCAGCCACTTGCCTTAAATCTACTAAAGGTTCCTCCAAATGAAGAGACCNAACCATAAANTTGGTTTTACANAGTCCNGAATAATCAGTAAACCAATGTTCAAAGTCCTTCCCTGTATCAAGTAAACTTTTAATGGTGTTACCGGTTTTTAGGATAAGTATTTTTCGCTCTGAAATCATGTTTAGTAAATCTATGGGATCTACTCAGGATCTGGGTATTTGTTTTGACAATAATTAAATGTCTCATCGTCAATGTTTCCACCTGACAATATAACAGCAACAGTCTTACCTGAAATGTTAATACTTTTATCGAGCAGCGCAGCCAAGCCAACTGCTCCGCCAGGCTCAATCACCTGTTTTAAATGTCTAAAAGCGAAAGCAACCGCAAATGCTACTGAATCCTCAGAAACAACCAAAAAATCATCCACTGTTTTCTGATTCACCGACCAAGTCAGCTCACCCGGAGTCGTCGCCATTAAGGCATCACACATCGTTGGTGTATTACCCGGAATTTTTATTCGTCGACTAGCAAGCTTTGAACGGGCATGATCATCGTATTGCTCTTGCTCAACACCATAAATAATAACAGAAGGTAAACAACCTTTGATTGCGGTCGAGGTACCTGCTAGTAAACCACCACCACCACAGGGTGAAAGAAAAATATCTAAACTTTCGTCTCTAGATTCCAACTGTTCAACTATCTCTAAACCAGCGGTACCTTGCCCCGCCATCACATCAAAATCCTCAAAGGCTGGTACAAGAGTAGCTCCAGTTTCATGAGCTATGTTTTCTGCTATCTCTTCTCTCGACTCTCTATTTCGATCATACTCAACAACTTTGGCACCGAGCCGTAAAGTCCCATCCAGCTTTAATTTAGGCGCATCCGTCGGCATTACAATTGTCGCTTGTAGACCGAGGATGTTGGCAGCCAGCGCGATCCCTTGAGCATGATTACCTGATGAAAATGCAACAACACCGTACTTTTTCTTATCTTTATTTAATTGAACAAGTCGATTGTAAGCACCTCGAAATTTAAATGCTCCAATATGCTGACAATTTTCCAACTTGAAGTAGATCTTTGCATTTAAGCGATTATTTAAATAGTGATTTGTCATCAGGGGAGTTTTTACAACGACCCCTAGTAATCGCTTCTCTGCCGCTTTAATGTTACTAAGATTGAGTGACATCGTTATCGTTTCAAATACTGTCTGTTACTCTTAATTTGCCTTTTCCTTGCAACTTTTTGCTGCGACAAGCCTTCCTCTCCCTTGGTATAGGGATTTTCATCACTCTTCATCTCAATTCTCACCGGAGTACCCTCTAGTTTCAAAGCACTGCGAAAAGTCTTCTCAAGATATCGAACATAGTGCTTTGGTACTTTATCGCACTGTTTCCCGTGAATAATTATCCTGGGTGGATTTTTGCCTCCAGCATGAGCGTAACGTAATTTTATCCTCCTGCCGTTTACAACGGGGGGAGCATGATCTTTCACTGCTCCTTGAAGAATTTGATTAAGCGTACTAGTCGGAAGCTGATTTTTAGCAGACCCATATGCAACTTGAATTGAGTTATAGATTGTGCCAACGCCACTGCCATGGAGGGCTGATATAAAATGAATTACAGCAAAGTCGACAAACATCAGCCGTCTTTGAATTTCAGCTTTGATGAAGTCTTTTTCCTCTGCCTCCATCCCATCCCATTTGTTGATCGCAATAACGAGTGCTCTTCCACTCTCAATCACATAACCCAAAAGATGTAAATCTTGTTCAACAATCCCATCACGCGCATCGATCAGTAATACGACAACATTAGAATCTTTAATTGCCTGCAAAGATTTCACAACCGAGAATTTTTCTACAACTTGTTTGGTCTTTCCTCTTTTTCTAATGCCTGCCGTATCAATTAGTACATACTTTTTCCCTCTTCGTTCAAATGGAATATATAAGCTATCCCTAGTAGTTCCGGGCTGATCATAGACCACCACTCGTTCTTCACCCAGCATTCGGTTTACGAGTGTGGATTTTCCTACATTAGGCCTACCGGCAACGGCTATTTTTATGCTCTCACAGTTTGAATCTGAAATCTCATCTGTCTGTAGTTCAAATAACTCATCGTGAAGCACATTCTGAATCAATGATTTAACACCACGACCTTGCGTCGCCGTAATGGGAAAAATTGACGAGGTTCCTAATTTTTGGAAATCAGCAACAGCATTATGTGGATCAAGTCCATCTACTTTATTCACCACGAGGTGTGTCTTCTTGTTATTCTTTCGTAAATAACTAAAGATTTTTTCATCATCAGGAATTAAGCCGTGCTTTGCATCAACCAACAATAAACAGATTGATGCTTCGTCTATTGCTTGGAGAGATTGTGAGGCCATCTCTTTATCAATGCCCTCCTCCTCCCCAGAAATACCTCCAGTATCCACGACAATGAATGACTGGCCTTCGTGCTTACCTTCACCGTAGTGTCTGTCTCTAGTAAGTCCGGGGATATTCGCGACGATCGCGTCCCTTGTGGATGTTAAGCGATTAAAAAGAGTCGACTTTCCAACATTAGGTCGTCCAACGAGCGCAATAACTGGCCTCATTAAGAACCTGCCTGATGATTTTTAAAAGTTTATTCTATGGTCAAAGATACCAAAGAGCCGCTGTTACCGTATACGATCAGTTTCCCATCATCATCTATGAGATTAGAACGAATACCATCGTTGTCTATCCGGGTTCGGCCAACAATTCGACCGTCAATCTGCGAAACTAAGTGAAGGTAGCCTTCATAATCGGCTATCGCCACGTAATTAGAAATAGTTTTTGGTGCTGTCAAATCTCTATACTGAAGTTCCTCATTTTGCCAAACTACGTCGCTCGAATTATTTCTTAACGCAATGAGATGGCTCTTATCGTCGCTGTAATAAATATTACCAAAACCCTGATCCATACCATGATAACTGGACGCTTCCATACCCCAAACAATTTGTCCTGAAGCAATATCGAAGGCCATAAGGTTACCCTGATAACTCGCGGCTAGTATCCTGGAACCATCCACAAGCAATTCTCCGTCAACATCTATAACCCGCTCGATATCATATTGACCATCAGGCACCGCAACCCTTTCTTCCCAGACATAAACACCATCCTCAGCAGCGACAGAAACCAAAATTCCGTTACTAAATCCCGCAACAACAGTGCCCTCAGAGGTTAGAATGGGCGACGAGGTGCCACGCAAAGTTAAAGCTGGCAACGTTGTCTCATAGGTCCAACGCTGCATCCCATCTTCCCTATTCAAGGCTATCAGCTTTCCATCTACAGTCTGAGCAACAACGATATCACCGTTAGTTTTCGGTTGGGAAAGAATTTCACTAGATACTGACGCTCGCCATACCTCTTCACCATTAGATTGATTGAATACTATCAACTCGGCCGCTTCCGTGCCTATCATCACTATCCCGTCACCTGCGCCGACTCCACCCGTAATAGAGTTTTCGACTTCAGTTTGCCACATTAAATCTCCATTAATGGTATTCACAGCTATAATTTCTCCATCATCGCTGGCTGCGAAGACAAAACCTCCATCTACAACCGGTGTCAACTTTTTATAATTGTCTCCTTGTCCATTACCAACGTTAATCCTCCAATTTCTATTTATTGCTGTCTCAGATACGACGTCCAACAATTCTGCTGGAGCCCTGGGATCCTCATCATCACCAAAAGGATTACGAACCCAGTCAGAAAATCCACAACCAGTTACCACGCTGAGCATCAAACATAAAATCGAAACTCTGATTCGCTTTAACCAAAGGAAAATATTTAAAGTCGGATACATATTTCGCAAAATACTGACCTAGTTATCGTTAGGTAATTGGGATAATTTCAATTGCAAGATATCACTCGCGGATCCAGCTTGTTGTGCAGCAAGATAAGATTCCCGAGCATCAACGTTTCGACCCAAAGCAACATAAATATCCCCTCTTAACTCTGAGTAGCCCGCTTCAAATGGACCTGGGATCACATTATTTACTATTCCCAAGGCTCTTTCCGCTTCTCCCTTTGACAAAACAATTCTCGCAAGTCTTAGAGTGACAGCTAGCACTAATCCTTGATCTTCACCACTAAAAATACCTGTTTTCGGATTTTCAAGAACCCAGTTCAAAGCACTCTCTGCTGCGTTTAAGTCACCATCAATGACATGTTGTTGCGCGGCAAACAAGGCGCCGTATTGAGCATACACACTATCGCTGTGTGACTCCATCAGCTCATTCGCTATCCTTACAATATCGTTTCTGGCCTCTTGAGTAGGAGATTCTCCAGCCTCTACAAGTGAAACTTCTAAAATTTCCTCATATAAATCTGACGCTATTTCGGATGCTGCTAATTCATTACTCTGCCAAAGCGACCAACCGCCATAACTCCCAACAACTACAACTATAGCCACTATCAACTGCTTACCATTTTCATCCCACCATTTCTTTATAGCTTCAATAGTTTCCTCTTCCGCAGCATTTAAAGTCACAATCCACTCCTAAGTATGAATTTTTGGGCTTTGCGGGCAAGCTTTAGCCCATTTTGATTCCTAAATATGATAATAGTTTACAGGTTTGTAAAATCTCAGACATCCTCAAAGCACTCTAACCATCTGATATTTTTAGAAAATCCCTTAACTCTTTCGAGATATCACTAATTTTTACTATTTTAGATTCATTCGAATCATCAAGGCGGCGAATTTTCGCATTAATTAGTTTCCCGTCACAAGATTCTTCTTCAAGAATTACCGCCACATCCGCCCCAGAGCTATAGGCTTTCTTCATTTGACTGTTAAATTTTCCACCACCACAATTACACAGAGTTCCAAGGTTTGGAAAATCGTTACGAATTATATTAGCCAAAGACATACCTTCTGACATTAAATCTTGATTAACAATAGCTATGTATATGTCAACTTGTTTGAGTTGTGAACTTGGAACTTTCCCCAATGTATCTAGCATGAGAACTAGTCGTTCCATGCCAATAGCAAAACCGCATGCGTAAGTCTTCCTTCCGCCAAGTTGCTCAACAAGACCGTCATAGCGGCCTCCTCCGCAAACTGTCCCTTGAGCTCCGAGGGCATTGGTTGTCCACTCATACACACAGTTATTATAATAGTCTAGACCTCTAACAAGCCTTGCATTTTCAACATAATTAATCCCAGCACGATCAAGCATGTCCTTTAGACTATCAAAATGCGACTTGCTATCATCATTTACAAAATCAGATAGAACAGGGGCGGTATTAATAACTGATCGCACATCTTCATTTTTACTATCCAATATCCGCATCGGATTAGTGTGCATTCTGTTCAAAGCGTCTTCATCAAGCATTTTAGTTTTTGTTGTAAAAAACTCTGTTAGTGCTGTTGCATAAGTCTTTCGATCCTCCGAACTACCTATATTGTTAATTTCCAGTGTTAAATNGTCTTTCAACTTCAATTCATGCCAAAGAGTATCTGCAAGCTGAAGAACTTCAACATCAATATCAGGACCAGGCATACCTAGAGCTTCCACTCCGAATTGGTGAAATTGACGATAACGTCCTTTCTGTGGTCGCTCATGCCTGAACATAGGACCCTGATACCAAAGCCTTCTTTGTTGATTGTAAAACAACCCATTCTGCTCTCCCGCTCTGACACATCCAGCTGTGCCCTCNGGCCTCAANCTCAGATTTACTCCATTACGGTCATCGAATGAGTACATTTCTTTCTCAACGATATCAGTTACCTCTCCNATCGACCTTTTAAACAGCTGCGTTTGCTCGACCACAGGAAATCGAATTTCTTGATAACCAAAACGCCTCACCACTCTTGAGAAAGTTTTTTCAAGNAATTGCCAGATAATAGACTGATCAGGGAGGATATCATTCATGCCTCTGATCGCTTGTAGTTTCTTCATATCAAATCAATCCGTCGCGATTATGTCTTTGCTTTGAGACTGTTTTGATTCAATACGTTTGCGAACCATAGCTTCAAGTTCATCCACGAGATTAGCATTAGAAACCTTATGATCAGGAATTCCATCAACGTAAACCAAATTTTTTGGACTTGCGCCAGTCAAGCCAATCTCAGCCCCTTTTGCTTCTCCCGGCCCATTCACGATACAACCAATTATCGCAACATCAATTGGTTCAATAATATCTTCTAATCTTGTCTCTAACTCGTTGACCACTGATATGACATCGAAATTCTGTCTAGAACAGCTGGGACAAGCCACTAGATTGACTCCTCGATGTCTCAATCCTAGGGCTTTAAGCAAGTCTGAGCCTACTTTGACTTCTTCAACAGGGTCGGAGGCAAGTGAAACCCGTATTGTATCTCCAATGCCTTCCATCAATAATGATCCTAATCCTATCGATGACTTTACAGTACCTGAACGTTGGCCCCCTGCCTCTGTAATACCAAGATGAAAAGGCTGATCCACTTGCCGAGCAAGTTCCCGACAGGCCTGCAGAGTCATAAATATTTCGGATGCCTTTAAGCTAATCTTGAATTCATGGAAATCCAACTGGTCAAGAGTATCAATTTGGGTCAATGCTGATTCAATCATAGCTTCAGCGCAGGGCTCTTTATACTTTCTTAAAAGTGACTTCCCTAGAGAACCAGCATTCACTCCAATACGAAGAGGAATCGATTTATCCTTTGCAGAATCAACAATCGTTTTAACCCTCTCGACGCTACCAATATTTCCGGGGTTAATCCTTAGGCAGTCTGCTCCATATTCGAGTACTTTTAACGCGATTCGGTAATCAAAATGAATATCAGCTACCAAAGGTGTTTTAATTTGGGCTCGTATACTTTTAAAGGCATCAGCCGCATCCATGGTTGGTACCGAGACTCTGACAATATCAACTCCAGCCTTCTCCAATCGATGGATTTGCTCAACTGTTGCTTTGACGTCCGTTGTTTCAGTATTAGTCATACTTTGAACAGAAATCGGAGCATCACCACCAACGGCTACATTACCTACCATGATTTTTCGGGTTTTTCTTCGGGAGATAAAGCTTGAAGATGACATGTAAGTTACATCCCCAAAGTGACACTTGCAGAATTATCAATGCGAATGCTGTCAATAATTGGAATTTCAGCGCCATTAAACCGAATCCGAGCGGCAGGGGCATCTGCAACTAAGACAGTAAACGGCGCTTCACCTTTAACTCTCAAAAAATCGCCAGTAACCATAATTTCTCGAAAACGTTTACCCACAGATACATCCGTAATTTCTATCCAACTTTCGTCAGAGAATAGTATATCAAGCGTATCAGGTCCCGAAGAATTAAAATTGATGACTTTATTAGTATCGTAATCAGAAGCGCTTCTCCGACCTAACTCCGCAAATACNGAGTCATCTTGACTAATTGACACGTGATTTCCTGTAGGCAGAATTTTTCCAGAGTCTAATAGGGCTTTTGGCTGATTTCTCTGATTTTCCNCTAACGCAACCGTATCTGAAAAATCTGTAGTCGATTCTTCTCCATAGATATTGTCATAAATCCATAGANCAACAAATAAAATAATAAATAAAATGACAGACNATATGACAAATATACGGTTCCTTGGTTTTAATTTATAAGAGGAAGCTCTCGAGTTACTACCATTAGTNTTTTGTGAGGCTGNTTTTTCATACAAACCAACAATCTCAGACGGATTCAGNTTGAGAAGCTCTGCATAGTTTTTNAGATAGCCTCTTATAAAAATAGCGCCAGGTAGCTTTTCAAAGCTATCTGATTCGATAGCTTTTACATAATGGTTGGTGATATGCAACTTTTCAGCAACCGTTGATGTTTTGATTCCTTTGCTAAGTCTCTCTTCTTTCAGTCGCACGCCAGCACTCGCAGTTCTGCTCCCTGCCTTTGATTTTTCCAGTTCTCCGAGAAGGACTTCTTCTGGCATTTTAAAGATTCCTTGCGCTAAATCTGTAATTTTAAGGGTTTTATATGCTTTCGGCTGCAGCAGCAAGTTTTCCAACAAATTTAACTTTTTTATCACTTGTATCTATCGCTGTCCGATATCGAACGCTTCGCTTAGTGCGATCCGCTACTGTGCCGACTAATTGCCCACACGCAGCACCAATGTCATCCGCTCGGGTTGTTCGCACTGTGACGGTAAAACCCGCTTTCTTTAAAATCTCCCTGAAATTTGAAACAGACGAAGAACTCGGGCGCTCATATCTACTTAATTCAAAAGTATTGAATGGTATTAAATTAATTTTACAAGGAAAAGAATCCAGGAGTTCCGCTAGGTCTCTAGCGTGCTGTCGATGGTCATTAATTCCTTTAATCAGAGTGTACTCTACCAAGGGNACCCTTTTATCCGACAGACTCTCCATGTAAGAGCGGACAGAATCAAGCAGNACATTGATCGGATATTTTTTATTAATNGGCATTATTTGACTTCTGAGTTCATCGTTAGGAGCNTGNAAAGAAACAGCNAAGGAGGCTTCTGTTAAACCTTTCATTTTATTGATTGCTGGNACAACACCCGACGTACTGATTGTAACTTTACGTTTCGATAACCCATACGCAGAGTCTTCCATCATGATATCTACACTAT
Source organism: Gammaproteobacteria bacterium (assembly GCA_002727755.1). Lineage (GTDB taxonomy): Bacteria > Pseudomonadota > Gammaproteobacteria > Pseudomonadales > Pseudohongiellaceae > UBA9145. Next base: position 20,905 of record PBXX01000069.1, read on the forward strand.
CGATNACATTATCAAAATTTAATAGCGGCTCACCCATACCCATCATAACAACATTACTAATTCGCTTTGCATTGGTCTGNCTAAAATTAGTAAGTTGTTTATTTGCCCACCATAATTGCCCCACGATCTCGGAAACGCTTAAATTACTATCGAACCCCTGCTTGCCAGTAGCACAAAATTTGCAGTCAAGAGAGCANCCAGATTGAGATGAAATGCACAGAGTACCCCGNCCGGCTTCCGGGATAAAAACTGTTTCTATCTGACTGCCACTAGCAACCTCTATAATCCATTTACGGCTACCATCAACGGAGGTGATTTCATCCAAAATACGAGGTAATTTAATTTCAGCAATATCACGAAGCTTTTTTCGCAGGTTCTTGCTCACATCACTCATCATGTCGATGTCAGTTACACCCCGCTGGTGAANCCATTTCATGACTTGGCCCGCTCTGAAAGGCTTTTCATTTAAATCNATGAACAGACTTTTAAGCTTACCTAANGTTAATCCAGCCAGATTAATTTTTTGTTCACCGTTCATGGATCAAATCTCATTACTAATTACTTTTGAGAACAGATCTCATTGTCGGTGAAGAAATACTCGATCTCTCTTGAGGCTGATTTTGGGGAGTCAGAACCGTGAACGGCATTTGCATCAATCGATGAGGCAAAATCTGCTCTTATCGTCCCTGACGCTGCTTCAGCAGGGTTGGTAGCCCCCATCAGTTCTCGATTCAACATAATAGCGTTGGTGCCCTCAAGCACTTGTAACATGACTGGACCGGAGGTCATGAACTTAATTAAATCTGAATAAAAGCCCTTACCTTGATGTTCAGCGTAGAATCCACCAGCTGAATCTTCATCAAGTTGCACCATTTTCGCAGCAATAATTTTTAGACCAGCTTTTTCAAAACGGCTGTAGATTTCACCAATCACGCTTTTAGAAACCGCGTCCGGCTTGATTATAGAAAGAGTACGTTCTGTCAATTTTTAGCTCCCATTTATCAGTATAAGAAAAACGGCGCGCATTATACGTGAGTTTTGTGCGCTTTAGCACAAATTTTAAGACTATTGACTCTCAAAGAAGCGCAACCTAGTCGGTTTTAATCGGCAATCTCCTCAATCCAAGCTGCCTGGATAGCTTCAAGGACCTTTTCACCTCCACGGTCTTGGTCGTCATTGAACGCGTCAAGATCACAGACCCACTTATGCAAGTCTACAAAATTGACATATTGGGGATTTACATCGGGATATCGCTCTCCCAACTCTATCGCGATATCATACACATCAGTCCATTTCATGACACGAAGCTCCTCTAGTGGTCTTCTGAAACCATATTAATCGTGTACTTAGGAATTTCGATTACCAAATCGTCTTTCGCAATTTTTGCCTGACAACTCAAACGAGATTCAGGCTCCAAACCCCATGCCTTGTCTAAATAGTCCTCCTCGTTTTCCTCTGCTTCCTCAATTGAAAAAAATCCTTCTCTAACGATTACATGGCAAGTAGTGCAGGCACAAGATTTCTCGCATGCATGCTCTATGGATATGCCGCTGGAGAGTGCAGCGTTAAGAATGGTCTCACCCTCAGAAGCATCAATTAGAGCTCCTTTTGGGCAAATCACTTCATGAGGTAATATAGTTAGCTTAGGCATAAAAGTCAGATCAGTTATGTTAGGTTATCCTTCTTGCATTTTATCAATAATTTTACCTTTTAGCGCCTTCCCGATATGAAGATCCATCCTTTTTGCGGCGAATTCATTACTTAAACGATTTAACTCCTCTGTCGCGGATCGGATTTCCACACTAGTACCTGCATAAAGAAGTGCTGACAGATGTTTCATCGCAGAATTAAGGACTGATAATTGTTCAACTCCCAGCAATTCTCTATCAGATTCCAACGCAGAATTAATCGAGTCGACCAACTGTTTAGCCTCAACCTGAGCCTCCTTCAGTGATCTGATCTCCATATCTGACTCAGCGTTTTCGTAGGAAGACTCAAGGATATCCTCAATGACATCCGCGTTAAGTCCGAAACTTGGCTTGACTTGAATTTCAGCTTTCTGCTGGGTACTCAACTCCTCAGCTGAAACGCTTAGCAGACCATCGGCATCTATCTGGAAAGTCACTCTAACCTTAGCCGCCCCAGCTACCATTTGAGGTATTCCCTTGAGTTCAAATTTAGCTAATGACCTACAATCACTAACTAGCTCTCGTTCTCCCTGAACAACGTGTATAGACATCACTGATTGTCCGTCTTTAAAGGTTGTAAAATCTTGGGCTTTAGCTGAGGGTATAGGCGTATTTCTTGGAATAATCTTCTCTACCAATTCGCCCATGGTTTCTATCCCTAAGGACAAAGGATTTACATCAAGCAGTAGGAAATTATCAGCAGTATCGTTTCCTACTAAAACCTCTGCCTGGATACCCGCACCGACTGCGACTACCAAATCCGGATCAATGCTAGTAAGAGGCGGCATGCCGAAATACCTCTCAACCTCCTCTCTAATTATGGGAGAGCGAGTTGAACCACCAACCATGATGACATTATCAACATCAGCAACTGCAATTTCTGAATCACGAAGAACACGACGGCATGCATTTATGGTTCTCTTAATGAAAGGCTCACAAATTTTCTTGAAATCTTCTCGGTTTAATGTTCCACACCAGTCTTTAAATTTTAGATCAACAGTATCCTTGTCACTCAGCTCATGTTTGATTAGGTTTGCATAACGAACCAACTCCGAATACCCTTTAGATTCTAGCAGCTGTTTTGAAAGTCCGTGCTCCATCATCCAATTACAAATAGCATAATCTATGTCATCCCCACCTAGTGCTGTATCTCCTCCCGTAGCAAGGACTTCAAAAACACCTCTACGTAAACTAAGGATAGAAACATCAAAGGTTCCGCCACCTAAATCATAGACAACGATTTTTCCTTCTTCCTGCGTATCAAGTCCGTATGCCAAGGCCGCCGCTGTAGGCTCATTAATTAACCTAAGCACATTCAGGTTAGCCAACTCTGCAGCTTGTTTTGTCTGTTGCCGTTGTGCGTCATTAAAATAGGCAGGCACTGTGATTACGACCCCTTCAATTTCCGAATCAAAATTTTGACGGGCTTGCGATGCAAGCTGAGTCAAAATATCTGAAGAGATTTGAATAGGATCTTTACATCCAGCATCGGTAATAATCTCGGGCAGACCAGTTTTAGAATCAGAAGAGAATTGATACTGCTGAAATTGATCAGCTTCTATTCCCTCCAGTTTGCTGCGCCCAAGTAATCTTTTAATTGAGCTGATGGTATTTTTAGGGTCACGCGTTGCTATTTCCTTTGCTAATTTACCAACGAGCGGAATCTGACCTTGGCCATAATTAACAACGGAGGGCATGAGACCACTCCCTGTCTCATCAAGCAGAACCTCGACCTCACCACTATAACCTGAAGCAACTAATGAATTAGTTGTACCCAAATCAATCCCAATCGCAAATTTTCGCGATTTAACTGTTTTTGATGCGCCGGGTTCTGAGATTTTTAAAAGAGCCATATTTTCAGTTCTTAGTACCCAAGGCGAACCTCTTCACCCTCTTCAATTTCACTTAAAAGTTTGAAAAGAAATTGTAACTCATGAAAGGTTTTTTTAGCCGAGTCCAAGTCATCAATCGCGACCCAATCTTCGAACTTTATCTGCTTATTTTTTATTTTACCCTGCACGACGCTTTTCAGATCTTCCAATTTAGGGAGCGCAGTCTCGTCTCTTGGCAATTCATCAAGAGATTCTCGCAGCTCCATTTGTTCGACCAAAACTTCCATACTTAAATCACTTTGGTCCACACTTTCAGCATCTTTTCCCTTAATTGTCAAAACATACGCTGCTCGCTTAAGTGGTGACTTCAAGGTTTCATAAGCATCGTTTATGTAGCTTGCAGCCAATTGTGCAGCCACTCTATCTTCTTCAGACGCTCCCGATTGCTTGTCAGGATGATATTCCAACTGCAGTCTGTGATACTCAGCTGTAAGTTTATCAAGATTCAAACCATACGATTCTGATAAGTCAAAAAGCTGAAAGTAATTTTGTTTAGCTAACTGCACAATAATTGCTGGGACAACGACGCGGTTGAACAGGAATCTGAAATAATTGTCGGTTCNAGGAGTGTTCTAAACGCTAAAACTTTCACCACAACCGCACTCTCCTTTAGCGTTTGGGTTTTTGAATTCAAAACCCTCATTGACTCCTTGTTTGACATAATCCATCTGAGTGCCTTTTAAATAAGCCAAGCTTTTACGATCTACCACTATCTTGACACCATGATCTTCAAAGACCGCGTCGCCCTTTTCAAGTTCGTCAACAAATTCCAGGACGTATGCCATACCAGAACAACCTGTAGTTTTAACACCTACTCGTATACCAAGACCTTGTCCTCGAGTTTTGAGTTGATCAGATATATGTTTTACAGCCGATTCTGTTACAGAAATTGTCATAGTGTTAGTTGCTACCCAGAGTTCTTTTCTTGTCTCTTAGCCTTAACATCAGCTATGGCCGCCTGAATTGCATCTTCTGCCAATACCGAACAGTGTATTTTAACCGGCGGTAATCCTAACTCGTCAGCAATGTCTTTATTTTTAATCTCTGTAGCTTGATCTAGCGAGCGACCCTTAACCCACTCAGTAAGAAGAGAACTTGATGCGATAGCTGATCCGCAACCATAGGTCTTAAACTTAGCGTCCTCAATGACACCATCTTCATCAACTTTGATTTGAAGTCGCATCACGTCTCCGCATGCTGGCGCGCCAACCATCCCAGTCCCAACGTTCACGTCTTCGTCATCAAGTTTGCCCACATTTCTTGGATTTTCGTAGTGATCCAACACTTTATCAGAATAAGCCATGGTTTCCTCTCAAGCCCCAAAAAAATTAGTAAATACCTATGTTTGATTTTAACTGCATTAATGCGCTGCCCACTTTACCTGATCAAGGTCTATACCGTCTTTATGCATATCCCATAGGGGAGAAAGTTCGCGGAGCTTTTCCACAGCTTCACGAATTTTTTCAATCGCATAATCAATTTCCTCTTCTTTGGTAAATCTTCCGACAGTTATTCTTAGAGAGCTGTGTGCAAGTTCATCATTTAAACCTAATGCTCTCAACACATAAGAAGGTTCCAGACTTGCCGATGTGCAGGCAGAACCTGAAGANACAGCTAGATCTCGCAAGGCCATCATTAACGATTCACCTTCCACATAGTTAAACGATATGTTTAGGTTACCTGCTACCCTACGATCAATATCACCATTAACGTAAACTTCTTCAATGTCTTTCAAACCCTCTAAAAGGCGATTTCTAAGTGCAAGAACTCGATTGTGTTCTTCCTGCATTTCTTCTTTAGCAAGTCGGTAGGCCTCACCCATACCAACGAGCTGATGGGTTGGGAGGGTTCCGGACCTCATTCCCCTTTCATGCCCACCTCCATGCATTTGCGGTTCAATTCGAACCCGAGGTTTGCGTCTTACATAAAGTGCACCTACCCCTTTCGGGCCGTATATCTTATGAGCAGTCAGCGACATCAGGTCAACCTGCATGGTTTCCATATTTATTTCCAATTTGCCTGGACTTTGTGCAGCGTCTACGTGAAAAATTACTCCCTTCTCTCGAGTGATTTTTCCGATTGATTCAATATCATTGACGACACCAATTTCGTTGTTGACATGCATTAAAGTTACAAGAATAGTGTCAGGTCGAATCGCACTAGCGACTAACTCTGGGGATATAATTCCCTTGTCATCAGGATCCAAGTAAGTCACTTCATAACCCTCTCTTTCAAGCTGTCTGCAACTATCTAAGACAGCTTTGTGCTCAATCTTCGAAGTGACTATATGCCTACCTTTCTTCTCATAAAAATGTGCGACACCCTTGATAGCTAGGTTATCAGCTTCAGTCGCGCCAGAGGTCCAAACTATCTCGCGCGGATCACAACGTAGTAAGTCAGCGACCTGTCTTCGAGCAGTTTCCACTGCCTCTTCAGCCTTCCATCCGACAGAGTGCGAGCGACTCGCAGGATTACCATAGTTTCCTTCTAAGGTTAAACATTCCATCATNTTATCAGCAACACGAGGATCAACAGGTGTTGTCGATGAATAATCCAAGTAAATCGGGAATTGCATGCTTTTCTCCACCTTTAATTCGTTACAAACTCGAGGCGGACAATCTCAGGTCCGAACCTCTGTCATTCATACGTATCTGCCTTTGGTCCTGGTTTTCAGAAATTTCTTTCACTTCATTTTTGGTAACCAAATCAGCCAAACTTATACTCTGCAGAAAAGAGTGAATTTGATCGCTTAAATCCTCCCACAAGTGATGGGTAAGACATGTTTGACCCGCCTGGCAATCCCCGGCGCCGCCACATTTTGTTGTATCAACAGATTCATTTACTGCGTCAATAATTTCGGCGACATAAATCGCCTCAGATCGCCTCTCAAGCTCATAACCACCACCCGGTCCACGCACACTATTTACTAACGAGCTTTTACGCAATTTAGCGAACAATTGCTCTAAGTAGGATAGCGAGATTGCCTGACGCTGAGATATATCAGCCAAACTTACAGGGCCTTGATCATGATGAAGTGCTATATCCAGCATCGCCGTAACCGCGTATCGCCCCTTAGTTGTTAACCTCATAGTGCCTCATTTGTACATTATTGTTAATAAGTTAATTATCAAATACCTAACTAAAATAGTCAAGTATAACTACTAGTCTAAAAAGCAGCACAAATGCCTAAAATTGGGAATTAATCTGAAGCTTCATAATGGAAAAACATCTCAGGAATTTACCTCACGCAGCAATCTATTTGGTAGCGATATTTCCACCTTTAGGTATCATTTGAATATGAAAGCTGATCTTCATTGTCATAGCTACTTTTCAGACGGAAAACATTCGCCAGATTTCCTCTTGAAGAGAGCAGAAATCAACAAAATTTCTCATCTAGCAATTACTGATCATGACTTTGCCTTTAAACCCGAGCTAGCTGAAGCGCAAGGATCNAACGTANGTTTGGTCAGNGGAGTTGAAATTTCATGCAAATGGCAAACACGAGAAATTCATATTGTAGGCATTGGTATCGACCCTGAACATNATGTTTTAGACTCNCTCTTGTTAAAGCAAAGACAAAACAGANAACTTCGTGNTGAAAAAATCAACAAACTCCTAGTNAAATCAAATATTGATGGTTTGATGAGTTATTTGGCNTCNCAAAAAGCTANGTCANTAACNAGAAGNCATGTAGCAGANTTCCTNGTATTNTCAGGNGCTACAAAAANTCGAAAGTCAGCTTTTNCTCGGTTCCTNGGNAAAGGTGGGCGAGCTTTTNTCCCTGCTGATTGGACCTCCATGGAGGAAGCCATTCATGCAATCGCAGACTCTGGCGGAATCTCGATTCTAGCTCATCCTAGNCGATATCAGCTCTCGAGATATCANCTAACATCTCTCATTGATGCATTCAAAAATTCGGGAGGCATGGCTCTTGAGGTCAGCTACGCCAACATCAATCCAAACATTCAGCGAATGCTTGAAGAAACTGCGCTTAAAAATGATTTATTTGTATCAGCAGGGTCGGACTTCCACGATACGAAAGCGCACTGGACTGATATCGGAAAATTTCCGCAAATCAACCCCATTGCCAAAAAGCGTGCAGTATGGAAACACCCAAAGTGGTGTCTTTAAGCAACTCTGAGTGTTCCATGANAGTGCTTCCTTCAGTCTCTCCGGNATGGNGCGTAGAATTACATGTTGTATTTGTGGGANCGCTCAATCAACTCACTAGCGTTGATTCTCTCATTATTACAATTGGTAAGATCCGATTTGTTCAAAACATGCACCTTGTCGGAATTCATGCCAACTTCCACCGTTTCCTCTCCAATTCCTTTCAGCAAAAAGGTGAGCTTTTCACCTGNAGGNAGCAACTGGGAAAGGGATCGCGAACTACATACATTGTCAAATAGACTTAGCTCAAATTCTAGAACATCTTCTTGCCATGCNTTTAAATAACTCTCTTCAGCCAGCTCNGCGNGATTCGCAAGCTTTTGCGCATTATCAACTGCTAACTGCTCAAGCGACTCCATCTTATCAACGATTGTATTAAGCCTCTCACTAAAGTTTGGCTCAAACTCAGTCAGCCCTTCCGCCGGCTGAATGGAGTCATCTTCTTCACTAACGAACCATGTCTGCATATCCTCTTCCAANTTTGCCAAAGCTACAACACTTTCATCCATACTAACTTTAANATCTTGNAATTCCATTCTTAACTTTTCGTAATCGACTTCAGTGATATTTCCCAATTCTCTCAACAAACGCGCAGAGTCTGACGCNTCTTGGTTGGCTCTACTAAAGGTTAGGGCAGAATCTATCGTGGCTATCCTATCAAGCAAACTCTGGTAGAAAGTATTAGCTTGACTATCGTCTGTGAAAATTAAATCACTCGATGAATTTTGCTGNAAAAACTGCTCNAAAGGATTTTCAATTTGCAAGGTCCGCATTGCTGATTGCAACGAGGTTAACTGCAATCGATTTCTTGCGCTAGCTAACGGTGTTCTGATTTCTAGTAATATACCTTGATCGAACAAATAAACAGAATTGACTGTCCCACGGTTCATTCCGAATAAGGCCGCACCGTCACGAAACCCTAATTTCTCTTCCAAAGTTATTGCAAACGCGTCGAGCTCTTTCCTCATCTCGAGCAAATCAACTTCTTGAGCCTGAGATCTAGAAGCGCTCCAAACGATGACANNANACGTTAANCTTATTANGAACTTATTCATAAAAAAACTTAAAAACNTTACTCTTGATAGCTTACAAATTGTGCAAGCTGTCTCANCGATCTGAGTGTCTCATAATCACTATCCATCAACTGCTGATAACCAACTCGCATATCTTCAAGATCACGAAGTCTCTGCTGTTCAAAGACAGTAAAAATCTGNTCTAGCCCGGTGACTGTGTCCTGTTGATTTTGATAAATGACTGCTTGCAATAGCTCTNTATTTCGTGAATTCTGCCTTGCCTCTANNAGACTAATCGCTTCNTCTAACTTTGCTCCACGCCTTTCATCAAAAGCTTCNAGCTCTTTTTCGACGTANAGTGCACTTACTGNGGGGGAACCAAAGGAAACATTAAAACCATTTAAATCCGAGCTCACTTGGACATTAAACAAAACTAAGACAAGCATGAATATAGAGGCGCCTGTAGGCATAAACTGCCATTGCAACTTACCCCAAAAACCAAGCTGCCGATCAGCCGCTCCGTTTTCTCTGCGGAACAACTCAGCGCCTCTNTCCCAATGAGGAGCTTTTTCTTNTTGCCAACCTTTCAGAACATCTCTCGTGTGAAGCAGATCTACTANTTCGNCCCTACANTCATCACAAGACGCAACGTGGGCCTCTATTTCTTCTCTGGCAATTACTGACAGATTGTCCGAGAAATACTCTTTCAGTAAGTGAGGAGTTTTAGGACATGACATTTTTTTTCTCCGAGATAGCTTTTAACTTCTTAAGTGCTGAATAAAATCGAGTTTTCACTGTATTCACTGAAACCTCTTGAATACTCGCAANATCCTCAAAAGTTTGGGATTGAAAAATCTTAAGCTCAATAATAAGCCTCTGACTCATGGGCAATTCTGCTAACATCGACAAAATAGCTTTATTACCCTGACGCTCGATTAATACCTCTTCCGCTTCAAAACTCGAATGACCGGGAAAATTATCCAACATGTCNCCATCATGCTCATCTGAGCTGGCAACAAAAGGCANTAATCGTTTTCGCCTATTCATATCAATCGCTTTATTGTGAGCAATTCTAAAGATCCAACTGCTAAACTTTGCGTCTCCACGAAAACGATGAAGATTTCTGTAAACTCCGAGAAATACCTCCTGCATCAGNTCCATTGCATCTGACCTATTNCCGGTTAAACGAAGTCCTTGGTTAAAAATCCTATCCTCATAGCGACGAACTAATTTCTCCCATGCTTGTGTGGAACCTTTCAGGGCCGCTTCAACCAGGGCTGTATCATCATCTAATAGATGCATCATTTCTCNTCACCGGAGGCGAAAACAACCCGTCAAAGTCGANGGAAAAGTGAATACCAACTTTAAAGAGATATTGTATTTTTTNATTAGTCGCATGGAATAATAGAAAAGTTTGCTTTGATCAATTTTTACGCCTAGCAATCGAAATCTATTCTAACAATCGACTTTAGGCTGAAAAAATTCACTAAGCNGCCAACTGTTGTTCGCTCAATAATTGACTAGCNGCACCCATGAATGCATTAATTGATGACGTCACAATATCTTTACTTATGGCTACNCCACTATATCTTTTATCTTCATATCTGATCTGAATATATGTAACGGCCTCTGCGTCAGCGCCCTGTCCTAGGGCATGCTCCCCATACTCCATGATCTCCANGTCAATATTTATGGAGCCCTTTAATGCTTCAACNAGGGCGTCTAAAATCCCATCGCCCTGCCCACTTATTGGAATTTCTTTACCAAAATAATCAATCTGTGCGGTGAAAAATTCTCGACCCTCTTGTTTTTCAAGCTTAAAATTCTCAAGACTTATTACTTTCTCACTTTCTAAATAATATTTATTAAATAAGTCCCAAATTTGATCTGGATTTATTTCTCCGCCTGAATCTTCTGTCTTCTTTTGCACAACACGACTGAATTCAATTTGAAGCCAGCGCGGTAATTGAAAACCAAATTTATTTGCAAGAACGTAAGCCACCCCACCTTTACCGGACTGGCTATTGACCCGAATTACATCTTGATAAGTGCGGCCTATGTCTCTCGGATCTATTGGGAGGTAAGCAATTTCCCATGGTGACCCTTCTTCGTAGGTATCTAAGCATTTTTTTATCGCATCTTGATGTGAACCTGAAAAGGCAGTAAAAACAAGATCGCCCGAGTATGCTTGGCGCGGATGGACGTCAATTTGGGTACATTCTCTAACGATTGAGACTATGCGATCCATATCATGGAGATCTAAGGCTGGNTCGATACCCTGGCTATAGAGGTTCATTGCCATAACCACAATATCCATATTACCCGTCCTTTCGCCGTTGCCCAGGAGAGTGCCCTCAACTCTTTGAGCGCCGCCCATGACTGCGAGTTCGGCTGCCCCGACAGCGCAACTCCTATCATTGTGAGTATGTAAACTTACAATGATGGAATCTCTATTCTTTATATTTCTGCAAAACAACTCTACCTGATCNGCATAAATATTCGGTGTTGCCATTTCGACCGTTGACGGCAAATTAATAATCGAAGGNCTTTCGGGAGTGGGCTTCCAGATATCATTAACCGCATCACAGACGTCAACCGCAAAATCNACTTCAGTTCCAGTAAAACTCTCTGGTGAATACTGNAAAATCCACTCTGTATCTGGCTGNGCCGCNGCGCANCGCTTGACCTCTTTTGNACCCTNNACNGCTATGTCTATTATNCCAGCCTTGTCAGTTTTAAAGACNTTCTCTCTTTGCACTATCGACGTAGAATTATAGAGGTGAAGAATGGCTCTGCGAGCTCCNTTTAACGAATCAAATGTTCGCCGAATNAGCTCAGGTCGAGCTTGAGTCAGCACCTGAATTGTTACGTCATGTGGAACTTTATCTTCCTCAATTAAGCTTCTGACGAAATCAAAGTCAGGCTGTGAAGCTGCCGGAAAGCCAACCTCTATTTCNTTAAAGCCCACCTCAACCAAAAGCTCAAACATTCTCTTTTTCTGCCCAACTGACATGGGCTCAATGAGCGCNTGATTACCATCACGCAGATCCACGCTACACCAAATAGGCGCCTCGGTAATAACCTTATCTGGCCAGGTTCGCTTTTCTATCTCTATTTGAGGGAAAGGCTTGTATTTTGTGTAATCAAATCTATTAGCACTCATCGGAAAACTCTACGTCTTTAACTATTCAGAAAAAATTTTGAACCCATTAGCTTATCCACACAGGTACATTTGTTCGGATAACGCCAGATAAAAAAAGCACTATAGCTAATTATTAGCAGCATTACTATCTATATATTTTAATAATATGNNCTATTNGTGGTATAAAACNCTAAAATAGTATATTTTATTAGTGATTTATAATACATAAGAGAAAAGGTAAATTTTATGGGTTTGGATAGGCAAGACAAACGAATTTTAGCAACACTACAACAGGATGGTTCTGTGACCAATCTGGANCTTGCGGAAAAAATCGGGTTGTCGCCATCACCTTGCGCGCGCCGTGTAAAGCAACTGGAAGAGGCTGGCTTTATCAACAGAANGGTAACCTTACTTAATGCGAACAAACTTAATCTTAAACTTACCGCTTTAATTCAAATCAGTATGGANAAGCACACACCAGATCGTTTTGAGCTCTTTGAAAAAGAGGTCTCTCAGTATCCGGANGTAATGGAATGCTTATTAATAACGGGTCAATCCGCTGATTATCAACTGAAAGTAGTGGTAGCGGATATGGAAACCTACCAAGAATTTTTATTAAATAAAATTACGCGCATTCAAGGGGTCAGCGATGTACATTCCAGCTTCATACTTCGAGAGGTAATAAACTCAACAGAGCTTCCACTGGAGCACTTATAGTTTTGACGTGAATTGCTCAGATAAAAATCTTAAAACCATTTGATCCGCTGAACTGGGATGCTTCTTTAATTCTAATCCGCTGTGTTTCCGAAGATATGAATATTCTCTTAAATAAATACTCAATTTAATGCAGCAAATACCGCCGGTTTCGTGGANTACCCACAATATTNCCACNCANAGAAGGCCNGATGANTTCTCAAAAAAAATGTTTGACCTTTTCTTTATAAGACCGACTAATTTTTAACCTTGAGCCACAGTTTAGGGTCAAGTAATANTCGCCATTGATATGNGACGAAACTTTAGTAATCCTCTCCAAATTAACAATGGTAGATCGATGCACACGCTGAAAGATTACTGGGTTTAACGCAGCCTCCAACTCTCTCATTGTGGTTCGCATGATATGGGTTTCATTTTTTACATGCACGCACATATAATCGCCGGCGGCATCGATCCAATCAATATCTCGAATCGGCACAAAAGTCGTACTAGAGCCGTCCTTAATTGCGAGCCTCTCCGAATAAACAGCCTTTTCTGAATTACCAATTAACTCACTAATTGCATCATGTGATTTTCCTGTCAAACTTACAGCAAGATCCAACAGCTTTTCCTTTTCCTGAGAAGCAACCCTCCCCTGTCTTTGATGACTTGCCTTAGAAATCGCCTCTGCCAAACGATCTTTCTCGACAGGCTTCAATAAATAATCAACTGCATGAACCTTGAATGCTTCAACTGCGAAAGTATCGTAGGCAGTAACAAAAACTATCATTGGTAAAACATCGGCTTGAATTTCACTTAACATGTCCAGCCCAGTCATCCCGGGCATCTGAATGTCGAGAAAGACTAAGTCAGGCTCATGAATGGTAATTAAATCTAGCGCCTCATCCGCATTACACGCCTCTTGAACAAGCTCGACATTATTGAATTCCTTAAGGCGCATGGCTAAACCTTTTCGAGCTAAATCCTCGTCATCGACAATAATTGCTTGTAAAACTTGTTGATCATCAGTCTTCATTTGGGATTCTCATTGTTACTGATAAACCTCTTGGAGAAACATTACTAAAGCTTAATTCATAATTATTATCATAGAGTTGTTCTAATCTATTTCTGATGTTNTTTATTCCCACGCCTGAAGCAACAAACTCATTGGACGTCTTTCCATCAATGCCAGAAATACCTGGNCCATTATCAATCACCTGAAGGATCAGTGAATCTTGGTCTTTATAAGCTTTGATTGTTAGAGTGCCACCCTCTTGNTTTTTTGAAATCCCGTGCTTTATCGAGTTTTCTATGAGAGGTTGTAGAACCATTGTGGGGACCAAGGAATCTNGAACAGTATCCTCGATTTCAAATACCAGCTTCAATCTTTCCGAAAATCTTACCTTCTCAATATCCAAATAAAGTTGCGAGGTCTNCATCTCATGAGCAAGACTAACTCGATCGAAAGGTGAGTGATCTANCGAGTAACGCAAAAACTTACTCAACTTGGTGACCATCTCGTTNGCTGGATCTACCGCTTTTGTAAGAACCAAGGTAGAGATGGCGTTCAACGTATTAAATAGAAAATGAGGGTTCAGNTGATACCGAAGCATNAAGAGCTGCGCCTCGTGAGCCAGGGCTTCAGATCTTAGACTTTTCTCTTTTTCGATTTGAAATAATAGGTTGTACTTAAAGATAAAGTACGCTCCACTCCATAATAGAATNAAAGTCACACAAAAAGAAAAATCTCCAAAAATCACTCGGTCCAGTATGGTTTGCCTATCAAGAAGNAAAGTTAAAAGAGAAATTTGAGATACCCATAAAAGATAAGCTCCGAGTAAAGAACCCAGCCATGCTAAGATANAACGGATAATAAATCCNCTATCCCACACAAAACGATAAATATGCCGTAGACCCCATGTGAGNACNCCCCCAATCACTGAATTTGCCGCATAGACAAAGGAGAGAGCAAACCAAAAGTTGTCCGTTGGTGGATTGAACAACAGACTTAATAAAATCAGAACAACAACCAAGGCCCACCAGCCAAGCAGCTGGAACAGCCAAAATCGGTTATGCCGGATTTTATTTAGCCGAGCAAGCATCACAGTCTCCTGGCCTGATAGAGCCTCCCAAACAGGTTTTTACTTTACTGCCAGCCCTTAACTCTTAAAAAAGAGATCAAATTATTAATCCCTTTATCACGGAAGGAGACTTGCTATTGCGTCTCTTTCATCCCTTAACTCTTGCTCAGTACTCAACATGAGCTCTCTGCTAAACTCATTTATTTGTAAGCCCTGCACAATTTCGTAGTTTCCACCATCACAAATAACTGGGTATGAATATATCAGTCCCTCCTCGATACCATAACTACCATCACTGTGGATTCCCATACTTACTATCTGACCATTTGTACCAAGAGCCCAGTCTCGCATGTGCTCAATAGCGGCATTAGCTGCAGAGGCAGCACTTGATAGTCCACGAGCCTTAATAATGGCAGCACCACGCTGCTGGACAGTCGGTATAAAATCATTAGAGATCCAACTGGTATTGACTAAATCCAGAGCAGCCACTCCGTCAACTGAGCAGTGGTGAATATCAGGGTATTGTGTCGCAGAATGATTACCCCAAATAATCATACCTTCAACATCTGTACTATGCTTACCGGTTTTGTTAGCTAGTTGAGCGATGGC
>PBXX01000070.1 GCA_002727755.1 Gammaproteobacteria bacterium
AAACCCTTGTTAGTTAAGGCAGAGTTAAGCTTTTGGCTAATTTTCGTCGCTGGATCAAGGAATATAGTTGTTGCATTTTGATCTGAAATATAACTACAAGGATGCTCTGAAGTTCTGAATAGTTTAATCGATGAAACTTCATTGACCATGATCGTTTATTTTTTCCTGTATCAAGCGNTCCTCNACATACCAGTTTTCTTCGTTCTCTTCCTTNGTAGTATATTTATTTANAATATCCAGAAACTCGGNCCTNGAAATTTTAGATGCTCCCAGACTTTCTAAATGATCACTATCAACTTGACAGTCAATNAGCTTNTAAGCCCACTCTTTCAAATGNACCGTTAGGTAAAGTAGGGCGATTTTTGAAGCGTTATNAACTTCACTAAACATAGATTCACCAAAGAATATCTTACCAAGTGAAACGCCGTAAAGACCTCCGACTAGCTTTCTTGAAGACCAAACTTCGACTGAATGAGCTATCCCCGAATCATACAACTCAGTGTAGGCGTTAACCATTTCGTTTGTNATCCAGGTTCCNTGNGATTTTCTAACATTANTTCTACACCCATTTATCACACCAATAAAATCCTGATCAAAAGACACCCTATATATTCTTTTTTTTNCCAGTTTTCGCAGGCTACGAGACATTCNAAANTGATCTGGTATCAAACTCATTCTTGGATCAGGTGACCACCATAGAATTGGTTGGCCNTCNTCATACCACGGAAATATTCCCTGNCNGTACGCNGCAANTAACCAACTCTTCGATAAGTTTCCACCCGCGGCTAACAACCCATTTGGATTCGCAAGCGCATCGTTGACGTCAGGGAAAGCTATAACGTTGGGATTAAGATAATGAATTGNCAACTACAAATTACTCATCCAAAAATTTCTCTGCGTCTAGAGCAGCCATACAGCCAAAGCCTGCACTTGTCACCGCCTGACGATAAACCTGATCTGCTATNTCCCCAGCAGCGAATACACCAGGCACACTTGTCTGCGTCGCATTGCCACTNATTCCTGTTTCCACAACCACATAACCGTTCTTCATTTTTAACTGGCCTTCGAATATTTCAGAGTTCGGAATATGCCCGATGGCAATAAATACACCTTCAAGTTCCATTTCGCTTATAGAATTATCATTTACTGACTTTATCTTTATTCCAGTTACTCCCATATCATTTCCNATCACTTCCTCNAGAGTAGAATTCCACTCTATGAATACTTTTCCNTCTTTGACACGCTCAAAAAGTTTTTTTTGTAATATTTTTTCAGCTCTCAGGGNGTCTCTTCGGTGTACAAGNGTGACTTTAGAGCAAATATTCGACAAATATAACGCTTCTTCTACAGCGGTGTTTCCNCCACCAATGACAGCGACAGGNTTGTTACGATAAAAAAATCCGTCACAAGTAGCGCAAGCACTCACACCTTTGCCCATNAATGCNGTTTCNGACTCTAAACCCAAATACTGAGCGGAAGCACCAGTTGCTATTATCAGCGCATCACAAGTGTAAGATGTATCTTGCCCCAANAGANCGAAAGGCTTTTCTTGTAAATTTACTTTGCAGATATGATCAAATATTACTTTAGAATCAAANCTTTCTGCATGTTTTTTCATTCTTTCCATGAGATCAGGTCCCTGAAGACCTTCTACATCTCCAGGCCAATTATCAACATCTGTTGTTGTGGTTAACTGACCTCCCTGTGTTAATCCAGTTATTACGACCGGTTCCAGATTGGCTCTTGCTGCGTAAACTGCTGCGGTATAACCGGCAGGCCCAGAACCAAGTATTATTAATTTGTGGTGCGATGATTGACCCATTTTGCGAATTCCTTTTTAAAATTACTGTCACTTACTGGTTTAATGTCAAAAATTTATTGTATCAACACCACATTTTACTGCAGGAAACCCTTATTTTCTCGGGAATTTGCACGATAACAAGACTGTTGGGTCGCTGAAAGGGCTAGAAATAGAACGATTCCTTAAATCTTTTGTCTAAGNTACTAATTTAGCTTCCTAATTTATGTTTTAACCTGCTGAATAAACGACGAAAATGCCGCAACCAAGATCCAAAAAGCAAGATNCTACTAATCCGCTGATGCAGCGCCTAATTCGGGAAGGTNGCCTGATCTGCTACTTTTTGCTTGCTCTATTTCTGCTGATNGCNCTCATTAGCTATTCTCCCTCTGATCCNGCTTTTTTTAATACGGGGNTNGGTTCGGATGTGGAAAATTCTGTTGGTGTCTATGGCGCCTACATCTCTGATATCCTGTTTCAACTGTTGGGACATCTCGCCTATGCGGTTCCTTTAATTTTAATCTACAAAATTTATTCAGCATTCAAGGAAGCGGCGTTGGAAGAGAAATTTTCTGCTTCCCTATTCGCTTTTCAGTGCCTTGGTTTTTCGTTACTCATATTCTCGGCGTGTGGCCTTTCAGCGATACATTTTATTGTTTCCACTGAATTACCATATCTCTCTGGAGGAGTTATCGGTGCACTCCTCGTTGAAGCAAGTATCCCAGCACTAGCCGTTTTAGGGAGTACGCTTGTTTTTTTCGCCGTCTTTTTGTTTGGACTCACTATAACGTTTAATATTTCTTGGTTGGAGGTCGTTGACAAATTAGGGCTATGGAGCATAAANGCGTGGATGTTTTTAATCACAAAATTACNNAAGTGGGTTGAATACCGTAAGCAAAAATTCGAGACCAAAGCAAGANTGGAAACNCGCAAGAAGGAACTTGATATTCATATGNAAAAGGAGAAAAAGCGGATTCCTCCAACNATAAAAGAAATACCAAANAANCCCATTAANAAGAGTAACCGTGCTGAAAAAGAACGACAAGGTCGCTTGTTTGAAGCTACATCCTCGAAAGAACTCCCCGCCATAGGTTTGCTGGACGCATGGCAAGAGACCAACAAGTCAGGATTCTCTAAAGAGTCACTGTCAGCCATGTCAAAACTTCTCGAGCTTAAATTAAAGGATTTTGGAATTGATATTGAAGTAATTGCAGTTAATCCAGGNCCTGTTATTACACGTTTTGAGGTGCAACCCGCACCCGGCGTAAAGGTAAGTCGGATAAGCAATTTAGTGAAGGATTTGGCCAGATCTCTGGCAGTGATTTCTGTTCGCGTNGTTGAGGTAATACCTGGNAAAACNGTTATCGGTATTGAAATACCGAATGAAAAGCGAGAAATAATTCAACTTAGTCAGGTACTGTCGTCACCAGAATTCGATAGGGCTGGTTCCTCGCTGAGTATGGCTTTAGGACATGACATCATAGGAAGCCCTGTCATAGTTGATCTTGCGAGAATGCCACACCTGTTGGTGGCAGGAACTACCGGGTCCGGTAAGTCTGTTGGGGTAAACGCAATGATCCTAAGCTTGCTATATAAGTCGACCCCAGAGCAGGTTAGGCTAATTATGATAGATCCCAAGATGTTGGAATTATCTGTCTACGATGGCATACCCCACCTGCTGACTCCGGTTATTACAGACATGAAAGACGCGGCCAATGGCTTGAGGTGGTGCGTCTCTGAAATGGAGCGAAGATATAAATTAATGTCAGCGCTGGGAGTTAGAAATCTAGCTGGTTTCAATAAAAAGGTTTCCGATGCAAAGAAATTAAACAAGCCACTTTTAGATCCAATCTGGACACCAGACCCTTTGGTCGCAGAGGATGACTTGACACCACCAGAACTGGAACCCTTGCCNAACATAGTAGTTGTTGTCGATGANTTGGCAGACATGATGATGGTTGTTGGAAAGAAAGTAGAGGAACTTATTGCACGTATNGCACAAAAGGCGCGAGCTGCAGGAATTCATCTTATTCTNGCAACTCAAAGACCATCAGTTGATGTTCTTACNGGGTTAATAAANGCNAACGTCCCAACNAGGCTCTCATTTATGGTGCAATCAAAAGTTGATTCGCGAACAATTNTAGGTGAGGGTGGAGCAGAACAGCTTCTCGGCCATGGCGACATGTTATTTTTACCGCCAGGAGCAGGTATTCCTACACGAGTGCATGGGGCTTTTGTCAGTGATGAAGAAGTCCATAGGGTAGTTGCAGACTGTCGAACCAGAGGAGAGCCCGTATATATTGAAGAGATAACGCAAAGTTCTGATCTAGTTGAATCTGGTGGCTTGGGATCCTTTGGAGGTGAGGGTGAGGGAGATGAAGGTGATGCCTTATATGATGAGGCGGTGCGATTTGTCACAGAAACTAGAAGGGCATCTATATCGTCTGTGCAGAGAAAGTTACGTATTGGCTATAACAGAGCGGCCCGTATGATAGAATCAATGGAGTCAGCTGGGGTAGTTTCGGAAATGGGTACAAATGGATCTCGGGAAGTAATCGCACCGCCCCCAGTTCAAAGCAAGTAATCAACAAAAGTAGAAACAATGTACAGAACAACTTTGGCCTTCTGTTTTCTGGCCTTTTCAAGAACCGTTTTTGCGCAGAGCGATGCCATTAGTGAGCTAGATCATCTGTTGCAAGGCGTGGAGACATTGTCCGCAGACATCACTCAACTGATTATCCAGTCAGATGGTGGCGTGTTAGAAGAAAGCGACATCCGTTTGCGGGTTAAAAGACCTAATGGTTTTTATTGGGAAACTGTTTCACCTTTTCCTGAACTTCTTGTTACCAACGGAAAAACGTTATGGAATTATCAGCCTGACCTCGAACAAGTGGTTATTGAGGATTGGAATCCAGACCAATCTGAATTAGCCGCTCAATTGCTATACGGGCGAACAGAGGGCTTAGTTAAGGATTACTATGTTGTTGCTATTAATAGCGAGCAGAGTCGTTCTTTTGAGTTGAAACCAAAATCGGCTGATAGTTTGTATGACCTAATAACCATAAATTTTGTTAACGAGACTTTAGACTTAATCTATATTCAAAACAATAGTGGCGAACGGACCGCATGGCAGTTTATAGATTCAAGAATTAACATTCCTATGGTAGATGATCTATTTGAGTTTTCTCCACCAGAAGGGATAGAGATTATTAATAATTCTATAAATTAATGATTAAGAGTACCTAATGGAATTGTATTTTTCGATAGCTCTTGGTGGTGCTTTAGGTGCTCTTGCTCGGTATCAGATTTCGGTTTTTTTTACATCACATTACTTGTCAGTAATTCCTTGGGGTACAATTTTTGCAAATATACTGGGTAGTTTTCTGATGGGTGTGCTGTTTGTTGTCTTTCAGGAAAAGCTTCAACAGTACGAAACAATGAGAGGATTGCTGACAGTCGGATTTTTAGGCGCAATGACAACCTTTTCAAGTTTTTCTCTCGAGGCCCTAATTATGCTTCAAAAGGGCGATTACCAATCCGCCTTTGGATATATTATTGGCAGTGTTGGACTTTGTTTACTTGCCGCTCTTGTCGGAGTACAAGTCACACGATCCTGGATATAGAATAATTTTAAAAAGGTAGTTTAAATGTTAGATCCAAAACTTATCCGCAATGAATTAGGAGTGGTAGCGAAACGCCTTAAGGTCAAAAATTTTGANCTTAATGTAGAGCAATTAAAAGAGTGGGAAGGAGCGCGGAAGGATCTGCAACTGGATACAGAAAAACTGCAAAATGAGCGTAACAGTAAATCAAAATTAATCGGCGAAGCAAAGTCTCAGGGAAAAGATGTGTCAGCAATTTTAACTGACATGGAGGATTTAAAGTCTAGTCTAGATAAGAAAAAAAATGAATTGGGTGAAATTCAATCGAAGTTACANGAATATTTGTTAAATGTGCCTAACATTCCTGATGAAGAAGTTCCTCCNGGCAAAGATGANTCCGANAATCAAGTCATCAACACATGGGGCTCTTTGCCTAAATATAATTTTGANGTTAAGGATCACTCTGAATTAGGNGAAAAATTGGAACAAGGATTGGATTTTGCAGCAGCCGTTACTCTTTCGGGTTCTAGATTTGTTGTGCTCGAAGGGAGACTAGCAAAATTACACAGGGCACTNTCTCAATTCATGTTGGACGTTCATACAGAAGAGCATGGGTACTTAGAATTTAACTTACCCTTAATTGTTAATCATGAATCCTTGCTCGGTACTGGTCAATTACCGAAATTTGAAGATGATCTATTCAAAGTTAATCATGAGGGNANCTTCTATTTNATTCCAACTGCTGAAGTCCCATTAACCAATTTAGTACGCGGNAAAATTTTAGAAGCAGACGNCTTACCGCTTAAGTATACAGCNCANACTCCTTGCTTTCGCTCAGAGGCTGGTAGTTACGGGAAAGATACGAAAGGAATGATCAGGCAACATCAATTCGAAAAAGTTGAGCTTGTCCAAGTCGTCAAGCCAGAGAGCTCGGATGACGCACTGAACGAATTAACGGGTCATGCTGAGTCAATCTTGCGAAAATTGGGTTTACCATATAGGAAAGTGCTGCTNTGCGGTGGCGATTTAGGTTTTGGTGCATCAAAAACATATGATTTAGAGGTTTGGTTGCCGTCACAGAACACGTATCGGGAAATTTCTTCTTGCAGTTCGTTCACTGATTTTCAGGCGAGACGCATGCAAGCGAGGTGGAGATCACCAACCATGCAAAAGCCTCAATTTGTGCATACGATAAATGGATCTGGTATTGCAATAGGAAGGGCTCTGGTAGCAGTTATGGAAAACTATCAGGACGAAACCGGTCGCATTCAAATTCCTAGCATCTTGCGTCCATACATGGGAAATGCAGAGTTCCTCGAGTAATGGACTATTTCCCAATATTTCTTGATTTAGAAAATAAAAAATGTGTAATTGTGGGTGGCGGAGAGGTAGCACATAGAAAAACCAAAGCTGTACTCAAATCTGGTGCTATCGTTAATATTATTTCAATTGAGTTTAGTAAAAAATTTAATGACTTTCCTGAAGCTCGGTGTTTTTTAATTAAAGAAGAATTTAATGTAAGACATTTGACTGATGCAACACTAGTTATAGCAGCTACCGATTCTTTGAGTGTTAACAAAAAGGTTGCAAACGAAGCGAATAAATTAGGTATCCCTGTCAACGTTGTTGATGAACCATCACTTTGTTCGTTCATCATGCCAGCTTTAATTGATAAATCTCCCGTTATCATCGGCATATCAACAGGTGGTAATTCACCCGTATTAACTCGCACCATTAAAGAAATAATTGAGGTTAACTTACCTAGTAACATAGGTTTACTGGCTAAGATGATGGGCTCATGGCGCCAACGAGTTAAAGAAAGATTTAACTCTTTTGATATGAGACTGAAATTTTGGGAAAAACTAATGGACAGTGAAGTCCCACAATTAGTTTTCAAAAATAAGTTAGTGCTAGCTGATCAAAAAATTCAAGAACAACTCAAAAATAATATTTTTGAGAATTCTGTAGGTGAGGTTTATCTTGTGGGTGGTGGTCCTGGGGATCCAGAACTTCTCACGCTAAAGGCTCTCCGTCTAATGTATCAATGTGATGTGGTTTTGTATGACCGACTAGTATCCAAAGAAGTTTTGAACAAGGTCCGTCCGGATGCTGAGTTTATCTCGGTGGGCAAATCTGAATCCCAACATACCGTTGAACAACACAAGATCAATGAAATGCTAATTCTCCTGGCNAAAGAAGGNAAAAAGGTGTTGAGGTTNAAAGGAGGAGATCCTTTTATATTCGGGCGNGGCGGTGAAGAGATTAACGAATTAGCCAANTCTAACATTCCNTTTCAAGTTGTGCCCGGAGTGACAGCCGCNTCGGGGTGCGGCTCGTATGCTGGAATACCCTTAACTCACCGTGATTATGCTCAATCAGTTCGATTCCTCACTGGCCACCTGAAGGATGGAAAGCTAGATATAGATTGGAAAAACTTAAATAATAAACAGGAGACACTTGTCTTTTATATGGGGTTATTGTCGCTACCAAAAATTTGTGAGGAGCTTATGAAACACGGAATGCCGTCCAGTATGCCGATCGCAGCTATAGAGCACGGCACAACTTATAATCAGAGGGTTGTGAGTTCAACGTTAGATAAGATTAGTCTTGAGGTATTGGAATTAGAATTGAAATCCCCAACGACTTTCATTGTAGGAGAGGTTGTAAAACTTAGAGGACAACTTAACTGGTATGGTTAATACTCTAAATGCAATTATCTGGCTTTGGAAGTCCGGCAATTTTATTCACTAACCTCGCTGGTTGGCCTTTAAAAAGCTTCATTAAATACCTACTGTTACCTTTCTCAATCCCTGATTCTCGTTTTATAAAACTGACCAAGGCTCGCGTTGCTGGTGAAAGTTGATGTTGTTTATAAAACTTTCGCGTAAGCGTAATTACCTCCCAGTGCTCTGGCGTTAATTTAAGGTTCTCTCCTGCCGCTATTTCAGCGGCAACAGTCTCATCCCAGTCATGAAGAGACAATAAATACCCATCTGAATCAAATTTTAGTGAAACCATACCCTAAAACCAATTGATGATTTTTTCATATTTTTCACAAAGATCAACAAAAGCTGGGTAATCAACCAGATTGACACCTTTTAAAGAGGTAATCTCAATTCCCCTGGCAAGTAAATCTTCTTTCAAGGCATAACATTCGTATTGCTCAGTATAAATTAAATCCTTTATATCTTTCCAAATATAATAGACTCCATCCTCAAGAAACAAAACACCATCATCCTCCGCAATAGCTTCGAGGCATGAAGTAAGCAGATTGCTAGTAGGCGTTTTACTTATCGTGTGCAAAGTTTTCATAAAGAGATTACATTCTGTGAATTTCTAACCAATTCTTGTAATTGTTGTTGGTTGATAATTTCGGGATTTAGTACTANCTCATCTAAAGACACAGACCTTTCTGTTAGCGATTTTTCANGNACGTATATATTATTTATCCCGTAAAGTTTAAGTGCTTCTATCGCCTTACCAAATGTCTTAGTNTGTATGTGATCAGCATTTTGATTTCTTAGCAATTGGTAAATCGCATCATCCATGAACACATAATTACTTTTTTGTTCAAATACAGAGGATGCAAGTGCNATATCCATCAGAAGATTACATCGATTAGTTCCATAGGGTGCCGTTCTTGCTAAGAATGTAAAATTAGTTAGTTGATAATTCATTTAGATNANCCAAAACTCAGCACACGATCGGAATTAGCGTAAGCATCAATCAATTGACCAAGCCCAGACAATTCAGAGCTAGACATCATCGAGCTACTAGCTAAATTACGTTTCTCAGATTCTTTGCTGTCGATTACTCCTCGCTTTAATCCAGAAGTAACACATACAACGGAATCGATATCTTGCTCATNNATTAAGTCATGCCACNCAGCTTGAAGATTGATTTCNTCTTGTGGAGTTATTGCCAAGCTATTAGCGTTATGGACACCGTCTGAAAAGAAAAAAATTCGATATATGGAATGGCCTTTAGCTATGACNGCCCTTGAAAATTTAAGAGCACTAGCGGCAGCTTCANTGGAGTAGGGTGNGGCGTAGACTACTACTGAAAATTTCACGATTTATTTATGATTTTTAAAATAAAAGCCCCAGAGTATCTGGGGCTTAGTAGAAAAGGTTATTGAATTTGATTAATCATCGCCTGAAAAAGCCATAAGCAGGTGTAGCAGGCTCATGAAAATATTGTAGATTGAAACATACAGCGTGATTGTTGCTAATATGTAATTTCTTTCTCCACCATGAATTATCTCGCTAGTTTGA
>PBXX01000071.1 GCA_002727755.1 Gammaproteobacteria bacterium
TCGTTCTACTCTTAACAGCCTCCCAGAGATTAAACATGCTATGCCAGTCAATATTGCGAGCATTACTCGGTAACAAGATTAATGTGATGATACTTGAAAAAGCTCTGACCTTAGAGCTGGGGCATTTTGAGGACTCTGAGTACTACGACAAGCTGGTTAGGGCCAGACGGGAGGCTTCAAGCAGACCCCTTTCGCTGATAGTTAAGACCTTCGATCTTTTCAGAGATGTAATTACATTAGTTACCATCGGTATATTTCTATTCCAATTTTCCGCGTGGGCATCAATTTTATTACTTATCGCAGGTGTCCCAGCATTCGCCGCCGAAAACAAATTTTCTGGCGAAGCTTTCCGTAACCAAAGGCGTAGATCGGCAGAGCGGCGTCTCCAAGTTTATCTTGAAATGGTTCTAACACGTGAAGATGGAGTAAAAGAGGTAAAGCTTTTTCAGCTCGGAAAACACTTTTTAAAACGTTACATCGATATATTCAATCGTATATACCGGGAAGATAAAAGCTTGGTCCTCAGACGAACAGCTTGGGGCTATATCTTTGGGTTACTAGCAAGTTTATCATTTTATTTCGCTTACGGCTGGGTTGGATTTTCAGCAATTCTAGGGGTCATTACTATTGGACAAATGACGATGTATATAGCCCAATTTAGAATCGGACAAAACGCTGTGACTAGCAGTCTAACGGCNATAAATGGAATGTATGAGGACAATCTTTATCTNTCGAATCTCGACGAATACATGANTCATGAAGTACCGGAATTAAGCGGTACTAAAGCGTATGGCCCAATTCNAGGGGATGGGGTTAGNTTTGAAGATGTTAGTTTTATCTATCCAGGTTCAGCAAAGCCCGCATTAGATAAAATTTCTATTCATATAAAACCAGGGGAGTCCTTAGCAATCGTTGGTGAAAATGGCAGCGGCAAGACNACATTGATAAAGTTACTTACGCGCCTCTACAAACCAACAAGCGGAAGAATTCTTCTGGAAGGACTGGATCTCGAAGAATGGGATATCGATGTACTGCGAAAAAAAATAAGCGTGATTTTTCAGGATTTCAATCGCTACCAGCTTGTGGTCGGAGAGAATATCGGTATCGGTGATATAAAAGATACTGACGATTTAGAGCGTGTACAAGAAGCTGCTCAAAAAGGAATGGCAGATTCATTCATAAAAGATTTACCTGACGCTTATAGTACTCAACTTGGTGCTTGGTTTAAAAATGGTAGAGAACTCTCCGGAGGNCAATGGCAAAAAATAGCGTTATCCAGAGCATTCATGAGAAAAAGTGCCGATATTTTGGTCCTTGATGAACCAACGGCCGCTATTGACGCCAAAGCCGAGGCNGAGATATTTGCCCACTTCCGTGAGCTTACTAAAAATAGAATTTCTATTATAATTTCCCATCGTTTTTCGACCGTAAGGACGGCAGATCACATAATCGTTTTTGAAAAAGGACGAGTAGTAGAAGAGGGCAGCCATCCTGAACTTATTGAAAAACAGGGTATTTACGAAAATTTATTCGAACTGCAAGCGCAGGGCTACAAATAAGACTCCTAGAGTTTGATTCCAACTTGAATGCTAGATTCGACTAGAGTAGGTTTGTCGTTAACGCTACTTCTTACTAGGGTATAAATGAATAATCGNAAANCCCAANATCAACATCTAGGTANCAGCGGTGTCGACGAAACAGTTCACGCTCAGGCTATCCGACAACTTCTTCGTGCTCGCACGAGACTTATTGTTTGTTTTTGGACATTGCCAGTGTATATCTTAATAGTCTGGGTGCTTCTTTCTAATCGTCAACCGATAGATTTGTTCATGTTTNTTTANTTTAGTCTATGTGCAGGGTTTTGGATAGATATGGTCAGGCGAAGNTGTCCAGTTTGTGCGAAACAATTTTACGTGAAATCAGTGCTTCTTAATTTGAACACTAAAAAGTGTGTTCATTGCAGCTTTAGTACGGGCAGAAATTTTCGAGAGTAGCAATCCCGCTACACAGCCAAATTTAGGAAAGAGGTGCCAAATGCGGAAAGACGAGCTGAGTGAATTTGANANTGCTTATACTGAATCAATCAAAGAGCCTGAAAAATTCTGGTTTACAGCNGCTCAAGAAATTGATTGGTTNAAAACACCGACAAAAACTTTAGATATTANTGNCGCTCCACACGGGCACTGGTTCGTAGACGGGGANCTGAATACNTGTTTTAACGCACTAGATCGACATATAAATGCTGGGCGGGGAGAAAATGCTGCTCTAATATACGATAGCCCTGTGACTTCAACCCTAAAAACGTTTTCTTTTAGAGAGTTGCGAGATCAAGTCGCCTTATGTGCGGGTGGTCTGACTGAACTGGGAGTTAGTAGGGGCGACAGGGTCATCATCTACATGCCAATGATTCCTGAGACAATTATTGCAATGCTTGCTTGTGCGCGTATTGGTGCAATTCATGGCGTTGTATTTGGCGGATTTGCTTCTGCTGAACTNGCAGTTCGAATAGATGACGCCAGGCCAAAAGCTATAGTATCGGCGTCATGCGGTATCGAGGTTAATAAAGTTATCCCTTACATGCCGCTGCTAAACGATGCTATAGAGATCGCAGATCATAAGCCTAGTAACGTAATCGTCGTACAAAGGTCTGAACTTGAATCCACACTCAAGGAAGGAAGGGATTTGGACTGGAACGACGTTTTGGATAATGCTACNCCCGCTGAGTGTGTTCCCCTAAAATCCACAGATCCGTTATATATTCTTTACACATCTGGCACAACCGGACTGCCAAAGGGTGTGGTGCGAGATAATGGTGGTCACGCTGTTGCTCTGAATTATTCAATGAAAGCCATTTACAATGTTGAAGCGGGTGATGTTTATTGGGCAGCTTCGGATGTTGGCTGGGTCGTTGGGCATTCATATATAGTATATGGACCCTTACTGAGAGGGTGTACAACCGTTTTGTATGAGGGTAAACCAGTTGGTACTCCAGATGCAGGGGCTTTTTGGAGAGTAATTTCCGATCATAAAGTAAAATCTTTCTTTACGGCCCCAACGGCCTTTAGAGCAATAAAAAAGGAAGATCCAGATGCTAGTTTTATTAAAAAATACGACTTAAGTCATTTTGAGTTATTGTTCCTAGCAGGTGAAAGGACTGATCCAGACACGTTGGAGTGGGCTCAGGAAAAACTTCAAAGACCAGTAATCGATCATTGGTGGCAGACAGAGACTGGCTGGTCTATTGCTGCTAACTGCGCTGGCTATGGCTTGCATCCTATAAAGCCGGGATCTCCGACGTTGCCAGCTCCTGGGTGGCACATCGACGTTCTAGACGAGAGAAGCAAGCCTCTTCCTAATGGAGAAGTTGGTGCTCTNTGCGGNAAATTGCCNATGCCACCTGGCTCAATGCTAACTCTCTGGGAAGCTCCGGAAAGATTTATAGAGAGTTATTTTGCTGAGTTTCCGGGTTACTACAAGACAGCCGATGCTGGGTATCTTGATGATGAAGGTTATGTCTTTGTAATGAGTAGAACTGACGACATCATTAATGTGGCGGGCCACCGTTTGTCTACCGGTGGAATGGAAGAAGTNCTCTCTTCTCATAGCGATGTAGCTGAATGCGCTGTAATAGGTGTGTCTGATCCTTTAAAAGGACAAGTCCCCGTTGGNCTTCTAGTGCTTAAATTGGGCGTGGAGAGAAAGCATTCCGAAATAGTTGATGAATGCATTCAGCTTGTACGANAAAAAATAGGGCCAGTTGCTTCTTTTAAAAAGGCCGCTATTGTTTCAAGCTTGCCTAAGACGAGGTCTGGAAAGATACTTCGCGGGACAATGCAAAAGATAGCTGATAACGAGGACTACAAAATTCCAGCGACGATCGAAGATGCTTCCGTTCTGGGAAAAATTGATTTGGCTTTTCAGGGGGTCGGCTTATCTAACTCTAGAGGATAAAGAGTTAGTTCTGTAAAAAAGCGTGTATTTTTTCTGCGACTTGCCTGCCCTCATCAATTGCTCTAACAACTAGTGATTGACCTCTGCGACAGTCGCCGGCAGCAAAAATCTTTTCGTGCGAAGTTTGAAAACAACCGTAATCTGCTCGATAGTTTGATCTTTGATCTAGAGCTAAATCGAGATCTTCAAAAACGTATTGCTCTGGACCTAAAAACCCCATAGACAGAAAGATCAAGTCCGCTTCCCAAAACCGGTCAGTACCAGGTATTTCATTAAATTCTTGGTCTACATCTATGGTCTTGATCCCCAGTAATTTTCCACTATCGTCTCTCACAAACTCTTTACCAGAAATTGAGTAAGTCCTTGGATCTTTTCCATAGCGAGCAGTTGCTTCTTCATGGCCATAATCGACTCGGAAAATTACGGGCCACGTAGGCCANGGGTTATGATCGGCTCTNTCTANNGGAGGTCGAGGTGCGATTTCAAAATTAACTAAAGAATCACAATTATGGCGGAGGGAAGTTCCAATGCAATCGGTCCCTGTATCTCCCCCGCCTATAACGATAACCTTTTTTCCTCGAGCATCAATATATTGTCTATCAGTCAACTCCGAGTCCAGCAAACTTTTTGTATTACGCGANAGAAAGTCCATAGCAAAATGCACGCCTTCTCCTTGTCTACCGGGTATTTCCAGATCCCTAGGTACAGTTGCTCCTGTTGCAAGTAGTATGCAGTCATTGGATTCAAGTAAATTTTTGAAAGATAGCGAATTAGGACCAGAGCCTCCAACGTCACTGTTTGTGAGGAAACTTATTCCCTCTTCCATGAGTATTTTTATTCGTCTGTCCACTATTGATTTATCAAGTTTCATATTAGGAATGCCGTACATCAAGAGTCCGCCTATACGATCATCTCGCTCGTGCACAGTGACATTATGCCCTTCGCAATTTAATTGAGCGGCTGCTGCTAAACCTGCGGGTCCGGATCCCACAATTGCGACTTTCTTGTCTGTCCGTTTCTTTGGTGGATTCGCAAGGACCCACCCCTCGTCAAAGCCTTTATCGACTATCGCACACTCGATGTTTTTTATCGTAACTGGTGGTTCGTGGATTCCCAATACACATGACCCTTCACAAGGTGCTGGGCANACTCTGCCGGTAAATTCAGGGAAGTTGTTTGTTTTGTGAAGTCGATCTAACGCTTCTCTCCATCTGTTATTGTAGATGAGGTCATTCCACTCTGGGATAAGATTGTAAACAGGACAACCGTTATTTGACTGACAGAAAGGAACACCACAGTCCATGCAACGGGCACCCTGCGTACTGAGATGTTCTTCTTGATGCTCGGTGTAAATCTCCTTGAAGTCTACGAGACGATCTAGAGCATCTCGATAAGGCTCAGTTTTTCTCTCAAATTCTTTAAACCCAGTTGGTTTACCCATTTTTGATCCTAATCCTAATAAGCAAAATCAAACTACTCTAAGCTGCAGAAGTTGCTCTTTCAGCCAAAACACGCTTGTAGTCAGTTGGCATGACCTTGACAAAGTCGGCTAAAGAGGTCTTCCAAGTATTCAATATACTCTCTGCCACTGACGAACCAGTATATGTGTGATGATTCTGTATCAGTGTTTTCAGTTCTATTATGTCGTTAGCGCTTGATAATGGTTCAAGCTCAAATGAATCCATGTTGCAATTCTTAGAAAAATTCTTGGCAGGGTCCCAGACATAAGCTACACCGCCACTCATCCCTGCACCAAAGTTGCGACCGGTTTCGCCCAAAATTACAACCCGACCGCCGGTCATATATTCGCACCCGTGATCTCCAATTCCCTCGACAACGGCATGGGCGCCACTATTTCGCACGGCGAACCTTTCCGCAACGATCCCCCTTATATAGGCTTCGCCTCCAGTTGCACCGTAAAGAATCACGTTACCTGCGATCACATTTTCTTCTGCAAGAAATGAGCTTTGCTTTGGTGGATAGATCACGATTTTTCCACCGGACAGACCTTTGCCAACATAATCATTTGCATCACCCTCTACCGTGAGGGTAATTCCTTTAGCAAGCCACGCGCCTAAAGATTGTCCAGCAGAGCCTGTTAACTTAATATTTATGGTATCGCTGGGCAACATGTCTTCTTTCCATTTTTTTGCAACTTCATTAGAAAGCATGGTTCCAACAACACGGTTGGTATTAATGATTTTACTTTCTATGGAAACTTTATCGCCTTTTTCTAAAGCGGGNGCGGCGAGNGCAATTANCTCATTATCTAANGCTTTATCCAGACCGTGATCTTGCTCTTTTACACAGTAAACTTGAGTATCTTCGAACAGAATTTGCGCGGGTTCTAGGATCGAACTAAGATCAAGACCACTTGCTTTCCAATGTTGCACTGCGTCTTCGGTGTTCAATAGGTCAACCCTGCCTATCATGTCATTAATGGTTTTCAAGCCTAGCTTAGCCATAATGACACGAAGCTCTTCAGCTACCATGAACAAATAGTTAACGACATGCTCGGGCTTACCGTTGAATTTTTTCCTTAGCTCTGGATCTTGAGTGGCGATGCCAACAGGGCAGGTATTCAGATGACACTTTCTCATCATGATACACCCGAGGGTTATTAGCGGTGCTGTTGCAAATCCGTACTCTTCTGCCCCCAGAAGAGCTGCAATAGCCACATCACGACCAGTTTTTAATTGCCCATCAGTTTGTAAAACGACTCTTGAACGCAGATTATTCATGACCAGCGTCTGATGTGTCTCCGCGATGCCAAGCTCCCAAGGTAGTCCCGCATGTTTGATTGAAGTTAAAGGTGAAGCGCCGGTTCCGCCGTCATGACCAGAAATAACGAGGTGATCAGTTTTTGCTTTAGTGACGCCTGCGGCGATTGTGCCGACACCAATTTCAGAAACAAGCTTTACACTGATTCTTGCATCCTTATTCGCATTTTTTAAATCGTGTATGAGCTGTGCGATGTCTTCGATAGAATAAATATCATGATGTGGAGGAGGACTAATCAAACCTACTCCGGGAGTAGAATGTCTGATGCGAGCTATATTTTCGTCAACTTTTCCTCCAGGTAATTCGCCACCCTCACCCGGCTTAGCTCCTTGAGCTATTTTAATTTGAAGTTCGTCTGCATTACTTAAATACCAAGAGGTCACGCCAAACCTCCCTGAAGCTATTTGCTTTATTGCGGAACGTTTCGAATCACCATTTGGAAGTTGAGCAAACCTTGCAGGATCCTCTCCTCCTTCGCCCGTGTTTGACTTCCCTCCAAGTCGATTCATGGCTAAGGCCAGAGATTCATGGCTTTCCTCAGAAATGGATCCGAAACTCATTGCTCCTGTTGCGAACCTTTTAACAATCTCGCTGGCAGGCTCAACAGATTCAAGATCAATTGGATTTACGTTGTTTGTTTGAAATTTTAATAGGCCTCTAAAAGCGCATCGTCGGGTCGATTCTTCATTCGCATACCTTGCAAAGGTTTCATAGGCCTCTACATTATTATTGCGTGCGGCAATTTGAAGATTGAAAATTGTGTTGGGGTTCCACATGTGAGTATCGCCGCCAGTTCGCCAGTGAAAATCACCAGGATTTTCCAATACCGGAATTAGCTTACTTTCCCTGTCAGGGAACCCAACAGCGTGACGGCGACGAGATTCCTCTATTAACACGGCAAAGTTTATACCTTGTACTCGACTGGCTGTGCCAGCGAAGCATTTTTCGATGATCTCATCTGCAAGACCCACTGCCTCAAAAATCTGCGCGCCTTTGTAAGAGTGCAGTGTAGAAATACCCATCTTTGCCATGACTTTAAGCATTCCCTTTGCAACGCCTTTTTTATAGCCTGCAACCAATTTTTCCTCTGAAGAAAAATTGTCACCTAAAAGGTTTTCCTTATTGGCTTGCCATAGAGCCTCAAAGGCTAGATAAGGATTAATTGCGTCAGCGCCATAGCCGGTGAGTAAGCAGTGATGGTGAACCTCTCTTGCTTCTCCGGTCTCTATCACAATTCCGATTTGAGTTCGTTGCTCGCTCTTTATCAGGTGATGATGAACCGCTCCACAGGCGATTAGTGCACTGAGTGGCACACGCGTTTGTGAAGTCTGTCGATCGGATAAGATTACAAATGAAAAGCCTTCTTTAATCGCAGAGCTTGCTTCGTCACAAATACGACCTAAAGCTTTGAGGTATCCTGAATCATCTTTTCTATCATAGGTAATATCTATGACCTTTGAGGTTAAACCTCGGTGATTCATATTTCGGATGTTAGTTAGCTCTTGGTTTGAGATGATCGGATGATCGAGACTTAAGCGATGTGCTTGTTCAGCGCTGGAGTCGAGTAAATTACCCTCGGGTCCAATGAAACACCTGAGGCTCATCACGATTTCTTCGCGAATTGAATCGATAGGAGGATTCGTTACTTGAGCGAACAGCTGTTTGAAATAGTCATAAATCATTCGGGGCTTATCAGACAAACACGCAAGTGCAGAATCGTTACCCATTGACCCCAGTGGATCCCGAGACTCGGTGACTAGAGGTATTAGCATGAATTGCATGGTCTCGGTGGTGAAGCCAAAAGCTTTCATTCGCTGCAAAGTGTCGTCAGCCTCAATAGGATTTGCTTTCAGACCATTGTGTATATCTTTTAATTCTACTTTTTGGTCTTTCAGCCAAGTTCCATATGGCTTTTTATTGGTGATCTCTCGTTTTACTTCTTCGTCTGAAACTAGGCGGCCCTGATCGAAGTCAAGGAGAAAAATTTTCCCGGGTTGCAATCGGCCCTTTAGTTTCACGTTTGACGGCTCGACTTCTAGGACGCCAACCTCTGATGCCATGATGCACTTATCGTCATGTGTAATATAATATCGACTGGGTCGTAACCCGTTTCTATCAAGGACGGCTCCTATGTACTTTCCGTCTGAGAACACAATTGATGCAGGTCCATCCCAAGGCTCCATTAGTGCAGAATTGAACTCGTAGAAATCTTTTTTGTCCTGACCCATATTTTTATCAGATTGCCAAGCCTCTGGTATCATCATCATTGTNGCTTCTGCTAGAGATCGACCAGACAANAATAAAAATTCAAGTACCGCATCAAAGCTGCCGGAATCTGAGCAATCAGAGTCAATGATGGGAAAAATTTCAGGTAGCTTATCATTAAAAGCGTCAGTTGCAACTTGACCTTGTCTTGCAGTCATAGCATTAACGTTACCGCGCAGGGTATTGATTTCGCCGTTATGACTCATGAATCTATTGGGTTGAGCTCGATCCCATGACGGAAATGTATTTGTGCTAAACCTTGAGTGCACCATGGCAAGGTGTGTTTCAAATTCTGGGTTGGTTAAATCTTTGTAGAATGGAAAAAGTTGCCCCGGGGTCAACATCCCCTTGTACACTATAACTTTTGTTGAGAGACTGCATGCATAAACTTGTTTGCGTTCTAATAGCGACTTGTCCTGACGCAGCAGATGTGAAAATCGTTTACGAATTACATAAATTTTTCTTTCGAAAACTTCTGGNTTGNTGCNCTCATCAGCCCTGATAAATAACTGAGNGATATAAGGCTGCGCTCGCCGTGCTGCTGGNCCAACATCGGCTCCATCTGCATCGNGAGGCACTTCTCTCCAACCTATGAATTGTTGTCCTTCTTCTTTTATTATCCTGGCGATCGTTTCTTTGCAAAATTTTCTCTCTGTCTCGTCCTGCGGGAGGAAGATATTGCCGACAGCAAAGTTACCTTCTGTCAACTCAGTGTTGAANTTTTCNAGNCCTATNTGCTGAAAAAAACTGAAAGGGAGCGCCATCAAAATTCCGGCGCCGTCGCCAGTATTAGATTCAAAACCGCATCCGCCTCGATGGTCCATGCGAGAATTCAGGTGATATGCNTCAAGCATTATTTCATGNCTGGGTATCCCCTTAATGTTGGCNACAAAACCCACTCCGCAAGAGTCCTTCTCCATGGCNGGATCGTATAGCCCCCTCTTTTCAGGGAAACCAAATTTATACGGCTGTTTTACAAAGTCGTTCATGTCTACTTTGGGACCACTCGTATTAAAATTTTTCTATTCAGGTTTTTATTAAAACTGGTTTGTAAACCACGGTCTTAAAATGCAACCCCGAAGTGTTCGGTGATGGGTCTGACTGTCCAAGAATGATGTGGAGCCATTCAAGCTCGCCCTACTCGTCCTAATTGGATCTTGCTGTATTGACCCCTAACCATCTCGCGATACCACCTCGCTTGTCTGTCGGGGAAGGGCCGCACAACATAACATTACGAGAGAATATGTCAAGGATTGCGGGGTCTGTAGAGACTTACTCATGTTTCTAAGTAANTGAATTGATTAGAGAGAACAANAAATGTGATTNTTAAATNTGCCAATATATTGCCATTTATGNGTACGNTCCAATGAAATAGTTTGAGCCNTGGTAAACGTTNTTTTTGCNTTAATTCTTGGGGGCTTTTGTATTGACGAAATATCAGTGGGAGACTCATATNATNCCAAAATCTGTTTCTCCAGAATGNGTGTGATTTTCAATTTGACCTACTTAAATTNNTCNTGCNAGCGTATNNATTGAACCAGCGGAATCCCCCGTTGCAACTGCTATGTGACCTTGTCGGTGCTTGCTAAAACTATACAGGTGATTTAATCTACGTTTAACGTCATAAGTAACTGAATTATAAGCCTTATTGAGAATGATTCTCATTTGCTTTTGAATGAAAATTTGATTAGCAATTAAAGGCTAATAAAGCTCAAATTAATTAAGCGTAAGCCTAATGAAGGAGGCACAAGACTCGTGAACCAAAAATTAACTCGCAGACGCTTCATCAAAGGGGTAATCGCCTCAGGTGCCGCTGCTACGACAACTGGAGCTTGGTACTCAGCCACTGGGCAGGATCGACCTTCCGGATTCGTGGAGCGTCTAATACGAATAAATGTAAATGGGCAGACACGTAGTGTTGATGTTGAGCCTCAAGAAACTCTGGCTTCGACGCTACGCTATAAGCTGGGTCTAACTGGAACTAAGCTTGGCTGTAACCGTGGGGAGTGCGGAGCTTGCACCGTGCTGGTTGATGACACTCCTACTTACGCATGCTCAGTCCTCACACACTCTATGAAAAATGGACGAATTGAGACGGTTGAAGGTCTAGAAAGCGCGAATGGCGATCTGCATCCAGTTCAGCAAGCCTTCGTGGAGGAATTATCTCCGCAGTGTGGCTACTGCACTCCAGGTCAAGTCATGGCAGCTGTAGGTTTGTTAAGAGCAAACCCAAGCCCAACTAGGGAAGAAGCCCGCGCAGCAATGGCAGGAAATATCTGTCGATGCGGCTCTTACGACTCTTATCTTGATGGTGTCATGCGTGCCACCGAACTAATAGGATAATTATCATGGCATATATGCATATTGGAAAAGATTTCACACCACCTGATGTGCCGGGTAAAGTCACCGGTCGCATCAAATACGCCGAAGACTACACTCGAGAGGG
Source organism: Gammaproteobacteria bacterium (assembly GCA_002727755.1). Lineage (GTDB taxonomy): Bacteria > Pseudomonadota > Gammaproteobacteria > Pseudomonadales > Pseudohongiellaceae > UBA9145. The sequence goes on from PBXX01000071.1 coordinate 11,444, forward strand.
TATGGTCTACGCTAGACTTTTAACAAGCCCGATACCACATGCGAGGGTGATAGATATAGATGCCTCCGAGGCCTTAGCCATGGAGGGTGTTTTGGGAATGCTAACGGCAGACGACGTTTACCCTGATGGGGAGCCGCAAAGCACCGGGTTAAAAATGCTGACTAACGAACCAACTCTAGTTGGCGAGCCNATTTTGGCTGTNGCGGCGGTAGATGAAAAGACCGCTGAAACTGCTATCTCACGAATATCTGTGACCTTTGAAAGGCTGCCATTTGTTTTGGATCCGCTTGACAGTCTGCANCCTGATGGGGCTGANGCGTANAATGGGGGCAATACTTTTGTCTTCAGNCAGGGGTTTGCAGTTGAAAAATGGACTTCTGATCAGGTGGCTAGNCTANGAGCGGGAAACGAGCCTACNGCNGAGCCTCAGCAAACCGTAGAGTATGGAGACCTTGAGGCCGCTTTTGGAGAGTCTTCTTATGTCTATGAGGGAACTTTTACAAACGCTGGATACCCTCACATGTCGATGGAGCCGCGCTCGGCTCTGGCCTATTGGGAAGATGGGAAATTATATTTACATGGTGGGTCGCAAAGCNTGACCGCTTTCGCAGACGGTATTGCCGGTGTAATTGGAGTGCCTAAGGAAGATCTNGTATTTGTCAATGCGGCGACAGGGGGTGGTTTCGGCCAACGAGCTCGGGCGGGTTCAATTCCAATATATGGGGTTCCTGCCAAATTGTCCCAAAAGATTAATCGTCCAGTAATGATGAGGGTAACTCGGGAAGAGGAATTTACTATCGGTGGAGCTCGTCAGGGTTTAACCGGTTGGATAAAAGTAGGATTCAAGCCTGACGGAGTTATGGCAGCCTGTGATCTTTGGATTGTCTCCGATAATGGTGGAAAGGGAGGAGGTGCTGACGCGTACTCTGCTGCCGATTGCATAAGTGTTCTTTACCAAGCTGANGCCGTTAGATTTAGAGGAACNGCGATTGGTACTAACACAGCTCATCGAGGAGCTCAAAGAGGACCTGGTCAAAACCAAATTGCACCGATTATTTCTCCGATTCTAGATGCCGCGGCTGACGAGCTAGGTGTAAGTCGTTTTGATATCCGAAAAATAAATACGCCGATGACCGGTGATGTGGGTGGGCCTCAGCGAACGCCATTCACATCAGCATATATGCCGGAAACTTTGGATCTTGCAGCAGAACAGTTCGGATGGGAGGAGCGCCAATCGCGCCGTCGCCGAACCAACGGCAGTAAAGTTATTGGTCTTGGCATTGGTCAGGGTTACCACAATGCTGGCCGTTCGGGAATGGATGGAATCGTGATGATGGGCCCAGACGGACGTTTGAAGGTCCACAACGGTGTCGGTAACCTTGGTACTTACTCCTACGCCTCAACTTCGAGAGCTGCAGCAGAGGTGTTAAAGATGCCTTGGGAGCGGGTTGATATTGTTACGGGTAGGACTGATTTGCATCTTCCAATTACTTCACCTCAAGATGGAAGTAATTCTATTTTTACCAACACCCGNACTTTTTATGGGGCGGCNCAGGATATGTTGGCNAAGATGAAGGAGATAGCTTCNGGAGATCTCGGAGGTACACCCGAGGATTATGATATTTCTAACGAGCGTGTNCATCAAATCGCCGATGAATCGGTGGGTATGACTTTCGGGCAAGTGGCAGCTCGTGCATTNGAGCTGGGNGGCAAGTATACCGGTTCTTCTGATTTGCCAGAGGAACTCGCTGAATGGACTCAAATATCTGTTTCTCGACTTGCTGGTACGGCNTTCATGGGGGTTTTCCACGACCCTCGACATGAAGGTAATCCNCCAGGCTTCACAGTTAGCTGCATTGAAATAGAGTTGGATACGGAAACGGGTAAGTATGAAATTCTTGATCTTATCAACGTGGCAGACTCCGGAACAATAATGCATCCAAAAGGAATGGAGAATCAGCTCGTAGGAGGAGCCGTCTGGGGAATCGGTCTTTCTGGTTATGAGCGTCATCTTTATGATCCTCAAAATGGGATGCCAGCGAGCACTGGTTATTGGCAGAGCAAGGTTCCCACATTTCTTGACACCCCAGTTAAGATACAAACTGGTTGGGTTGATTTGCCTGACCCAGAGAATCCAGTGGGTGCGCGAGGTGTTGGAGAGCCTGCGCAAGGTTCAGTATCTGCTGCGTTAACGGCAGCAATTAGCGACGCTTTGGGCGGGCACATTTTTGGTGCTTCTCCCATCACAGCGGACATGATCATTAACCACGTAGCAGGAACATCGGAAGACTCCAAACTTCTTGCTCAAAATAATTTCCGAGGTTGATATGGTAGCCACATCACATGACGTAATGCCTGACATAGAACTTTATCAGCCAGCTGATGAAGCAACGGCACTGGATTTAGCAGCAAGATTAGGTAATGAAGGTTGGTTGCTAAGCGGTGGTCAAGATACCTATGGCTGGCTCAAAGATCGTAACAAGACTCCGTCAGCAATGATTGAGTTGACTCAGATTGACGCTTGGAAAGGGGTTAAAGAAATCTCTGATGGAATTGAAATTGGAGCCACCACTACCCTTACTGAGATAGCAAATGATCCTTTGATCAAGTCGCGATTCGGGCTATTAGCTAAAGCAGCCAGCGTAGTCGCAAGTCCGCAGATCCGCAATGTCGGAACTTTGGGTGGCAACTTAAACCAAGATGCTCGGTGTTGGTATTATCGACGAGGACTTGATTGCTACCGAGCTGGCGGCAATATCTGTTATGCCGATTCTCCAGAAGGGCTTAATCGGGAACATGCACTGTTCGGCGCCAGTCGCTGCGTTGCAGTATCGCCTTCTGATACGGCACCGGCCTTGGTTGCACTGGATGCGACAATGGTGATCTCGAGCAGCAGCGGTCAGAGAACAGTGTCTGCTCAAGATTATTTTGTTGGACCAGACAGAGACATTGTTAATATGACTGCCCTAAACGAAGGTGAAATTCTTACAGCAGTCAGGCTCCCCAATGCTTGGGCAAATGCAGAGTTCTATTGGGAAAAAGTGGCTGATCGCAATGTATGGGACTTCGCGTTAGTAAGCATCGCGGCGGTCTTCAAAGCATCTGGAAACACTATAGAGGATTCGCGTGTAGCATGCGGTGCGGTTGAGTGTGTACCTCGACGTTTAGAGTCGGTCGAGGATGCGATTCGGGGACAACAACGTTCGGAAGCTTTGGCGTCAAATGCTGGTGAGCTTGCAACGAATGGTGCGCGTCCTTTGAATTACAATCACTTCAAAGTTCCTTTGATGCAGAACTTGGTAAAGAGAGCTATCCGAGGTTAAACCTCGGAAAGTTCAGACCGAGCCAACCAAAAGAAGAAATTAAAAAGAGGATAGCAGGGTGGGAGAAATTGTCCGATACAAACGCGACGTTTGGGGAGAAGAGGTAATCCTTGGAGTATCTTGGGATTTACTTTATGTTGTTTTCATGGCGATTGTTCTTTTGCTAGTAGCTCATGCCATCGTTATGGCAGCGCTCGCCAAAAAGAATTTAGACAGACCGACGGCTGATGGTAAAAAAGTGGTTAGACACGAAACTGTTGATAGATGGTTTCACTGGCTGATGGCAGCAAGTATTCTAGCTCTAATTTTTACAGGAATTTCTCCCATACTGGGTCTGCGAATCGCTTGGCTTGATTTACATTGGATGAGCGGCCTATTGCTAACATTCCTTGTTGTCGCTCACATTGTCCGAGCATCATTTTGGCAGGACTTTAAGTCGATGCTACTAGTACCGAAAGACTTCGGTGAACCTTTTGATTCCTCGCGAAAACCAGGTAAATACTACTTTGAACAAAAAGGAATGCACTGGGCTGTCACCGTAGTAACGCTTGCTGTCATCGTTACTGGGGTTCTAATGTTCATGCAGATCGATACTCCATTTTGGGACAGAACTAACAGTATGGCTGAAGATCAATTAGGTTTGGTTTTCCTGTTACATGGACTTTCAACTTTGGCTCTTGTAGCTCTTGCAGCTACCCACATCTACTTTGCTTTGCGGCCTGAGAAAATCTACTACACGAGATCAATGATATCTGGTTGGATGTCTGAGGACGAGCTAGCGGCCAACCATGATCCTGCGCTTTGGTCACCCAAGGAAGCCGATTAATTTCAGGGATATTATTGGAAGTAGCTATATGGATATTGAAGAGAGTATCGAGACTATTGAAGCCGGTTATGAGTTCCTTTTAGCTTATGCAGCGCAAGGAAGACCAGCGTCAGATGAAACAGACGGACCTGGTCCACATGCCAGACCAACAATTCAAAATATGGTTGATGCGATGGCTATGATAGTCGAGAGTTTCTCGGCGAGCGACGATGACTTTGAGCAGCTAATTGCTAATGATTGTTCTAAAGCCAATGCTGCACTGACCTTTTTACTCAATCAAGAGAAAATAGGTTCAGAAGTTGTTGATAATTTAAATGCATCCATTCATCTCCGCGCCGTGCTTACAGATTTGTTTCTCTATAGCGAGGCACTTAGGCCTCTCGCAACAGAGGAGGTAAGCGGAGTGATGGCGTATGACGCGATGAAAAAATAACTAAGAGCAGGAAAAACCCCACACTTTGGGGGTATTAGTGATTATAAAGGGAGTGTAGACTCCCTTTTTTATTTCTGTTCAGACAAATAATGATTAAGTATCCAGATAGGATTCCACTTGCTTCCTTGCCGACACCCTTCAAAAAGCTGGAGAACTTTACTGTTCCTAACTTCGATGGGACTATCTGGATCAAGCATGATGAGCTAACTGGGACTGAGGTTTCAGGGAACAAAGTTAGAAAGTTGGAATTCAGCATTGCCCATGCACTTAAAGAAGGTTGTAATACCTTGATTACCTGCGGTGGAATTCAGTCTAACCATTGCAGAGCTACAGCTGTTATCGGCGCAAAGCTTGGCTTAAAAGTTCACTTAATTTTGCGGGGGCAAAAACCTGAATTAATTGAGGGAAATTTGTTGCTAGATCTTTTGGCAGGTGCAGAAATTACCTATCTACCANAGAAAGATTGGAGCGGTCACGAAGCACTAGCAGCATCCCTACAAGAGGAGTATCTAGGCAGAGGAGATAAGGCACATTTTATTCCAACCGGGGCATCCGATGAAATTGGAATTTGGGGTTACATCGCAGCCTGGGAAGAATTGACCAAGAATTTCAACGATAACGGTGTGGATCCAGAATATGTCGTTGTGGCCACGGGCTCTGGAGGAACACAAGCAGGCTTATTGGTTGGAGCTCAAATGCANAAGGCTAAGAGTAAAATTGTAGCATTCAATGTTTGTGACGATTCGAATTACTTTCAAAACAAGATAAAAACTGATGTGTCTTTATGGAAGCAGCGTTACAAAACAGAATTTGACGAAACAGCCTTAAATATCAAAACTTTTGAGGGCTACATGGGGCCCGCCTACGGTGAGGCCGAGGAAATTGTCTTTCAAACAATAGCCAATCTCGCTAAAGTAGAGGGCGTCTTCCTTGATCCAGTCTACACGGGTAAGGCGTTCCATGGGATGGTTAGTGAGCTTAGTCTGGGCGATCGCGGAAGGCTCCAAGGGACTAAAAATATCGTATTCATTCATACTGGAGGACTTTTTGGTGTTTTCCCCCAGCATAAAAATTTTCAATTTGATTAGGTCCGTTAAAACTATGAAGACATTAAAAGCTGCACTTGTTTTGCCANCTTTGACACTAAGCCTGATGACATGTGGATTTTTAGTGAAGAGTGCATTTGCTCAATCAGACGGTTCACCAGACGGGTACTCTGGTGCAACAAGTTACGAAGAGCCGGCTGCCCCTGCCGGGTTTGATACTTACTACGAGTCAGAACTTTTAGTTGGAACTCATCAACTTATAACTGATAGCCTTAGGTCAGGAGAGGGATACTTCTCTGCAGACGGGAGTCAACTCATATTTCAGAGTGAGATCCCTGGCAATAACCCGTTTTACCAAATCTTTGTCCGAGATTTACAAACTGGAGACACATCGCTTGTCTCCCCTGGGGTAGGCCTGACTACCTGCCCATGGTTTCATCCAAATTTAGATTTAGTCATGTTCTCTTCAACGCATGAAGACCCTCAAGCGCTCGCAAAGCAGGCTGAGGAAATCAGAATTCGTGAAAGCGGGATTGATCGTCCTTACGGATGGGATTACGACAGCCATTACGATATTTACCAAGCTAAATCTGATGGCAGTGGTCTCGTTAATTTAACAAACACAGAAGGCTATGACGCCGAGGGTTCGTATTCAAGCGACGGTAGAAAAATACTGTTTGCTTCTAACCGCGAAGCGTATGGGCGGCTTCTCAGCCAGGCAGAGCAGAAACTTTTTGAAGACGATAGCTCCTATTTTATGGATCTATATATCATGGACGCCGACGGTAGTAACGTGCAAAAGCTCACTAATTCTCCAGGCTACGACGGAGGCCCATTTTTTAGTGCGGACGATACACAGATAGTATGGAGGCGTTTTAACCCCGATGGTAATAGCGCAGAGATCTGGGTAATGGATGTCGATGGCACAAACCAGAGGCAATTAACGGCGGATTCGATGGTGGCTTGGGGCCCTTATTTTCATCCAAGCGGAAAATACATTATCTATTCGAGTAACATTCTTGGACATGCGAATTTCGAACTCTTTATGGTTGATACTAAGGGATTGAATCCGCCAATTCGTGTTACTAACACCGAAGGCACTGATATTCTCCCGGTATTTTCTCCAGATGGAAAAAATATAGCTTGGAGTACAACACGGACTTCGGATGGCACCTCTCAGATACACTATGCTCAGTGGAATCATAGCCGAGCACTAGAATTACTTTATCTAGATTGATGGTAAAAAAATGAGGGTAAAACCAGCACTCTTAGGCCTATCTTTTGTATATTTCTATTCAATTGCGGCCAGTCAAGAAGTAGAAAATCTTAACGTTGAGTCAGACCGGATTTTACATCACGACTTAAAGGTCTTTCTGGATCCAGAAAGTCGACAAATCAGCGTTGAGGACGTTATCACTCTGCCAGAAAACCTTGCAAAAAATACTGTTCAGTTTTCTTTGAATAGTGATCTTTCAATTAATGATTCGTCACATGACGTCTCTATCTTGACAAATACTGGCCCTAATTCGTATGACGAAAGTAATATAACTGGCACTTCAATTGCGAACACAAACACCTATGCATTGGTAGGGAGTAATAGGACGAGTCAAATAAAATTAAATTATAGTGGTTCAATCTATGATTTAGCTGAGCAAGATAGTGAGGAGTATGCACAGAGTTTTTCAGAAACTAGCGGGATTATAGATGAGCTCGGAGTTTATTTAAATTATGCCAGCGTATGGGTTCCGCTTTTTGACGATTCATTTATCACTTTTGAAATGGAAGTTAAATTTGCAGACTCTGCTTCCGGTTGGAAAGTAGTGAGTCAAGGCGATCGAAATGGGGTAAACGGTTGGAGAAGTGATGACCCCATGGAGGAGATCTATTTGATAGCTGCCGAGTTCACAGAATATTCGGTCCAGGCCGATGATGTTGAAGTTCTGGCCTATTTACGAACACCGGATTCTAATCTTGCNACGAAGTACATGGATGCAACCGAGAGATACCTCAATCTATATGAACCACTTATTGGAACATACCCATTCAGTAAGTTTGCACTCGTCGAGAATTTTTGGGAAACGGGCTACGGAATGCCTTCCTTTACGCTGCTTGGCGAACAAATAATTCGGTTCCCTTTCATTTTAGAATCTTCTTATCCTCATGAGATTTTGCACAACTGGTGGGGGAATAGTGTTTATCCGGACTATGCCACTGGAAATTGGAGCGAAGGATTAACTGCGTACCTGGCGGACCATCTTTTTAGNGCGATAAATGGTACTGGNCACGAATATCGNAAAGAAATGTTAGCTCGTTANAAGAATTACGTTTCTGAGGCTTCTGATTTTCCCNTNTCCAANTTTACATCGAGAAACTCNGCNGCTTCNCANGCAATNGGATACGGNAAGACACTTATGCTNTGGCACATGCTGAGGTCNGAATTAGGTGATGAATTATTCATTGAAGGATTGCAGGCACTGTATTCAGAATATAAATATANAAGAACATCCTTTNAGGATATCGAAAGGCTNTTCTCTTCTCTCAGTGGGAGAGATTTATCGTTATTCTTTGACCAATGGGTNAATCGTACNGGTGCNCCTGAGCTATCTATTTCNGTTGAAGAAGCTACCAATAATCGAGCGAGAATAACCTTCGCNCAAACTCATTTTNACGATCCATACTTAATGACAGTACCTGTTGCCATATTTTATGATGGTCAAGAAGAGCCGCAGTTATTCGATGTAGACCTNTCACAGAAATTAGAGGGATTCTTTGTTGAAAACTATGATCGCATGGAAGCAGTTTTAGTTGATCCTTATTTTGATGTTTTCAGACAATTAGATAGAGAGGAAACTCCTCCTACAGTCGGAGAGCTTTTTGGCTCTTCTCGTATTGCTTTTATATTACCAGACAACAACAGGCAGCATTGGGTCCGTCTCGCTGAGGAGTTTGGTGGTCGCTCTGACTTCGAAATAATATTTGCTGATTCTATACAAGCGTTGCCCAAGGATCGATCCGTCTGGGTACTGGGGAATGATAATCCCTTTGTAGATGAGATTTTTTCAGCAACCAACCTTTATGGTGTAGCAGACATTGAAAACGGTGTTGAAATACTTGGTGGGGAAATCGAGTACGAAAATCGAAGCACGGTAATGATTGGGCGGCACCCTAGTGATCCAGAACTGGCGATTGGTTGGATTCATGTCGACGATGTAATAGCAATGCCTGGTATGATTGAGAAATTACCTCACTATGGAAAATACTCTTACCTTAGTTTTACTGGAAGTGAACCTACTAACGATGTGAAAGGTGTCTGGTCCAGCCCGAACTCTCCCATGCAATGGGTCAAAGAGGGTAGTGACTATTTAATCGAATCAGCTTCTCTACCGATCCAAAAGACACTAACAACCCTGCCCCCTAAATATCTGCCAGAGCGTTTATCAAGGCATGTCCGTCAACTAACTGACGAAAGGATGCAAGGCCGAGGCATAGGTTCTGGGGGAATAGAGAAAGCAGCAGCCTATATAAGTGAGCAGTTTCGTCTGGCCGGTTTGGAACCTATTAATGGAAGTTATCAACAAAAATGGCTCCAAAAAATTGAGGGCTCTGAAGATGTAGAGCTTACTAATGTGGTTGGAATTATTCCGGGCGTTAACAAAGAGTTAGAAACTCAACCTGTGATCATAGGCGCTCACTATGATCATATCGGTATAGACGAAAATGGTGTTCTTCATCCAGGGGCTGATGACAACGCGTCCGGGATAAGTGTTCTGATTGAGG
>PBXX01000072.1 GCA_002727755.1 Gammaproteobacteria bacterium
TGCTCTTGAATTGATGAGGGTGCGTTTGCTGGCCTCACAAACATCAAACCCTCACCATCATTGTAACCGCTAATTATTGGAACATTATTATGTTTTCCAGCCAAAAATGTCTCTATAGGATCTTGTTCGAACAACCAACCATCGACAATCAATGCAACACTATGCTCCAAACCCAACACCTCTTCAGGAGACATTGAACGCATTCTAGTCAAGATATTTTCGTCAGAAGATCCAAGCACTTTTTCGATAGCTGTCTTTCCAAGAGACTCTGCACTATCTTGAAAACCATTAGGCTTTTTCAAATTAGTTACATTATTCGGATGAATCCAAGTGCTTTCAGATATAGCTTTATGGAAGAGCCCGTCGGCTTGGGGGGTAGCTAAAAGAGCATAAATACTCCCCCCACCCGCCGATTCTCCAAAAATTGTCACATTATTTTTATCTCCCCCAAAACTCTCGATATTCTCCTGTACCCATTTGAGAGCCGCAATATGATCTAGGACACCGTAGTTACCCGAAACGCCCTCTTTCGACTCTCGCGACAATTCCGGGTGCGCCATCCACCCAAAACTATTCATTCGATAATTCACAGAAACNAGNACAACCCCATTNTCAGCAAAAGCCTCTCCGTCATAAATATCCTGTGAATTCGAACCNAAGGTCCATCCTCCGCCATGGATCCAAACCATGACAGGCAATTTCTTGCCTTTNTGGCTANTCGTCCAAATATCAAGGAACANGCAATCCTCNCTCATGTAAACATCTCTTCTTTGAATACAAGCGGGCCCATGTCGATCAACGACTTTTACCCCTCGCCATGGAATCGGAGGCTCTGGCGCTTTCCATCGAAGGTCCCCNACAGGCGCCGCAGCATAAGGAATTCCTAAAAACGCNCTNACACCTGAATCCAAAGTTATGCCACTAATTTTTCCAGAAGAAATTTCTATTTCCTCCTCAGCAGCTGCTAGAACTAGGTTAGTCATGAAAAATACAAGGGCAATGATTAAATTCTTCATAAAACAAATCTCCTGCAAATTTTTTTCAANTTACTATGCATTGGCGAATCTACTAAATTCTTGACTAATAATTAGTAAGAGCGAGGNAGACCCAGGTCGTGCTCAGCTATAAAATTTAAAATCATCTCCTGCGAAATAGGAGCCAACTTCATGAGTCGGGCCTCTCTCCAGTATCGCTCAACATGATATTCCCTGGCATACCCAAATCCTCCATGTGTCTGAACTGCGGCATCCGCGGTAAAGAAGCCNGCTTCCGCGGCTAACCATTTTGCCATATTAGCTTCGGTGCCACATGGCAAATCATTATCCAACTTCCAGGCAGCTTTTTTTATCATCAATTCTGCTGCATCTAGCTTTGTTTTTGCCTCTGCNAAGGGAAACGCAATTCCCTGATTCTTTCCTATCGGACGATCAAAGACTACACGTTCATTTGCATATCTTACAGCCCTTCGAAGTGCGGCTCTGCCAATCCCTAAAGATTCAGCAGCTATTAATATTCTTTCNGCATTCAACCCATCTAATAAATATCTAAAACCCTTNCCTTCCTCTCCGACTCGATCAGAGAGCTTCACCTCCAAATCTTCGTAAACAACTTCACAAGTGCGAACAGCGTTTCTTCCTAATTTAGGAATTGGTGAGATTGTCACTTCTGGCCTTTGAAGGTCTGCCAAAAGAAGAGTCATGCCACCTGTTTTATGATCGACATCCTCTTTTTTTTGGGTTCGAACGAGGAGTAATACCTTTTGAGATTCAATNGCTTTTGTGGTCCAAATTTTTCTTCCTTTTACTAAATACCTATCGCCGTCCCGACGCGCAAAGGTTTCTATTGATGTTGTATCGCTACCGGCATTAGGCTCAGTCACACCAAATGCGACATGAAGCTTACCTCTAGCCACATCGGGCAAGTATTTTTCTCTCATTTCAATTGANCCATGNTTGACCACTGGGTGCATGCCAAAAATAGATAGATGCAAGGGGGTGGCTCCATTCATAGCTGCACCCGATGCCGCCACTTCCTCCAGGACAATTGCCGCCTCCTGGATACCTTTACCAGCTCCGCCATACTCCTCAGGCATTGCGATTCCAATCCAACCTGCCTGAGCCATTGCATCAAAAAATTCGAAAGGAAAACTCGTTTCTCTATCTTTTTGTTCCCAATAGTCGTCTGAAAATTCAGAGCAAAGCTTTATTACNGATTCTCGGATTAGCCTNTGTTCATCGGTTTCTAATAACTGCATTTGTCTATATTTCCCGGANCACCACTACTTATTTATATTCGCTTTCAACAAAATTTCCTTAGCTCTNACTAAGTGGGGTACATCCACCATCTGCCCCTTGTAAGAAAAAGCCATCTTACCTTTGCTCTCATTCTCTTTAAAGGCAGCGATCAACTCCTCAGCCTCTGCAATTTCGACTGCCGTCGGCGTNAATGCATTATTTACTATATCGATTTGTGAGGGATGAATCGTTACCTTTCCNGTATACCCCATCTTGGCACCATCTTCACATTCCTGGATTAATCCATCTGGGTTTTTAATATCAACATATACCGCATCAATTGGGTTTGCGGCCCCCGCAACCGCGGCAAGCAGACAAGCAGAACGTACATAAGAGAATACCTCCAGATAGTTTCCTTCTGAATCGCGTTTGGCTTTTGCTCCGAGTGCTCCGGATAGATCCTCTGCACCCCAGGTAATTGCATCGACCCGAGGTATTTTTGCCATTTTNTNNAGGTTAAAAACCGCTTCGGGCACTTCAGTNCCGATTAAAACGAAGGATATNGANCCCTCTTCAATTTGNTTCTGTCGTTCAANGTCGCNGACTATGGAGTCAATCTTNATGACATCCTTCTTTTTCGCAACTTTCGGCAGNACAATACCGTCCGGTAATGCCTCCNCCACTGCCTGCAAGTCATCTAAACCCCAAGANGTGTCTANCGGGTTTATCCGCACTAAGCATTCTTGATTNTCAAAATCAATCTCCTTGATCCAATTACAAACCTCNTCCCTNGCGGCCTTTTTATTNGAGGGCGTAACAGANTCCTCGAGNTCAAGAATCAACGAATCTGCCGGCAGCTTAAGTGCCTTCTCAAACATTCTNTCATTACNGCCTGGCACAAAATGTAATGAGCGTCTCAAACCTTTTGCTCCTCGACTTGGTAACTTTTTCATATCTACTCTCTCTTTCAGGTTTTACTTTTTTTACAAAATGCATNTATCAAGCATTTTTTTTAAGCATCATACCCTTCCGTAAACACTCACAAATAATTTCGTCACGTTGATTGATTCCTACGTGCTCAAACCAAACTATACCTCGATCAGGCTTAGATTTTGATTCCCTTTTNTCAGTGATTTTAGTCGCAACCCTCACAGTATCNCCAATGAAAACTGGATTTGGAAATTCTGTCTTCTCCATACCTAGATTACCTATTGTTGTGCCCAAGGTTGTGTCACCAACAGATAATCCAATCACTAAACCAAGGGTAAAAAGGCTATTGACAATAATTTGACCATGCTGGGTAGATTTCGCGAACTCAGCATCAAGATGCAGTGGTTGTGGATTGTGAGTTAGCGCAGTGAATAAAAAATTATCAGTTTCTGTGATGGTTCTATGAGGCAAATGCTTAAACTCCATACCTACCTCTAATTCTTCAAAATATTTTCCAGACATGGTTAACACTCTTTATTTCGTTATTCAATATTGATTATGAGATGTTAAAACGGCACCATTTTAGTCGCAACCGATAGGATTAACCTTANAACTTTAATTTAACTAACCAGAAGAGCAGGCGTAATGCAAATAGATGTCAGTGACTATGAGAATTGGATTGGCAAAACACAAGAAATCGAGGACAAATTAGAGGTTTCTCCGTTAAATAGGATGGCGGCCACCTTAAATGAACACCTAAGAGAATACAGTATNGGTGATAAGATACCAACGTTGTGGCACTGGTTGTATTTTTTAGAGTCAACNCCTCAATCTATGCTTGCGACAGATGGGCACGCTAAAAAAGGTGAATTTCTGCCTCCAATTACCTTACCTCGCCGAATGTGGGCNGGCAGCCGCTTTAGCTTNAAGAAAAGCCTCAAGGCTGGNGATAANGTAATACGCATTTCTCGCATAAAAGATATTTCGGTTAAGCAAGGTAAAACTGGTACATTGGTATTCGTTAATGTTGCTCACGAAATAAAAGCAAATTCTGGCTTAGCTATTATCGAGGAGCACGACATNGTTTACAGAGACAATCCGAATTCAAGTGCTACTCCTCCACCTCCAACCAAGAAATCNGAGATAGAACCTGACTTCTCAGAAATTTTCGAGCCTGATCCTGTATTATTATTTCGCTACTCTGCACTCACCTTTAACGGACATCGTATTCACTATGATCGAGATTATGTGACGCATGTNGAGGGGTATCCAGGCTTGATCGTTCATGGTCCGTTATTGGCAACACTACTTATTGATCGTTTTCAAAAGAATAATATGAATCTCAGAATTCAAAACTTTGAATTCAAAGCTCTTNATCCGGTTTTTGACCTCAATCCCTTCAAAATTTGCTCAACAAAAGTTGGAGATGATAATAAAGCCACCTTATGGATTGAAGACCACCAGCATAACTTATGCATGCGCGCATCNGTATTAACAGAGGTNAANNAATGAAGCGAAAACCGCCTCTTGACGGGATAGTAATTCTATCCTTCGAACATGCAATCGCTGCTCCACTTTGCACAAGACAGCTCGCAGANCTGGGGGCAAGAGTTATCAAAATTGAGCGCCGCGAAACCGGCGACTTCGCTAGAAGTTATGACACNCGAACAAAAGGGCAATCGTCACATTTTATTTGGACAAATCGTTCTAAGGAGAGTCTAACGCTAGATATAAAAAATAGACAATCGTCTGAAATTTTGGATCGATTACTTTCAAAANCAGATGTTCTCGTGCAAAACTTAGCNCCATCTGCAATGNAAAAATTAGGCCTTGNTTACAACANTCTCAAAACTCAANATGANAANTTGATTGTCTGCAATATTTCNGGNTACGGCNCAGANGGACCNTTCAAGGATAGNAAAGCNTANGATTTATTNGTCCAAGCTGAATCNGGNTTTTTGTCTATTACGGGAACAGANAAAGATCTAGTNAAGTCAGGAATCTCGATCGCAGATATCGCCGCTGGTATGCATGCTTTCTCAGCAGTTCTCGCTGCAATTATTGAGAGAGGTAAATCAGGCAAAGGCAGTTGCATTGACATCTCGATGTTAGAGGCGATGGTCGAATGGATGGGCTTCCCATTACTTTACAGTTATGACGGAGCCACTCCACCTAAACGGACGGGATCTGATCATGCCAGCATTTATCCTTATGGTGTATTTGAAACAGGAGATGCAGAGACCCTAATGATTGGCCTTCAAAACGAAAGAGAGTGGACTAAATTCTGCGATATAGTTCTCAAAATGCCACAGCTTATTGATGATCGTAGATTCTCCGCAAACACAGATAGGTCNATGAATCGCGAAGCGTTGAGAGGTCTAATTCAATCTNTTTTTAACNAACAATCAACCGAAGAGNTAATTGACAAACTTANATCTGCTGGCATNGCTTACGCAAATGTTAATGATATGGATAAAGTCTGGAGCCACGAACAACTGGANAAATTGAATCGTTTTATTATTACAGACACTCCTGAGGGTAAGGTCTCTACTTTTCTCCCGCCAACNAACAATAGCGAATTCGATCCTGCTATCTCTCCAGTTCCTAAGCTAGGTCAACACTCCAAACAGATTTTGGGGGAATTAGGCTTTAGCAACAATGAAATTAAAGCTTTCCAGGAAAACAAGGTGATTTAATCAACCCGCACTTGTTCTTCAGATCATGAATGATATGTTATACTTGACGTTCAGGAGAGATGGCCGAGTGGCTGAAGGCGCGCCCCTGCTAAGGGCGTATAGGGTTAAACCTATCGAGGGTTCGAATCCCTCTCTCTCCGCCATTTTTCATACGCCGTTTAACAAACTNCATATCGGTCACAAAAAACACTTCACACCTCTCCTTAANTATGCAAAAGGTAATTAGTATGGATTTAAATAGCCNAGAATTCCAAAACAAATTTGAGGAGGGAGAAAATGGACTATCTAAGGAATCAAAAGAGGTACTAAACAAACTCATTGAGCGCGCAAGCGCGACCGAAGGTACTAAAGAAGAAAAACTAATGTTTGTTCATGCCGCNATTGTCACCGTGTTTGCTTGGGAAACAGAGGGCAAAGCGTTTGACACAGAGGATGTTTACAAGGCATTCCAGTCTCAAGCTCACTTTGATGCTATNTTCAGATCTAACTGGTATACCTCGCGAATGAAAAACATACAAGATAGACTTGACAGCTGGGCATCTTTTAACCAAAAACTATAGTGTCTCGAGGTTTTGATTACTCCTCAGAATCACTATCGATATCATCCCCCGTCTTTTCTTTCTGGATACGTTGATAGATTTCTTCTCTATGCACTGCAACTTCTTTTGGAGCATTTACACCTATTCTGACTTGATTACCTTTCACCCCTAAAACCGTGATCGTAACATCGTCCCCAATCATTAACGTTTCACCAACTCTCCGCGTCAGTATTAACATTAGCTTCCTCCTTTAACCATTACGCTGTATCCGACCTGATCAAGTATCTCTCGATAAACAATAGTTGCCAATAGTTTTTGATACTTTTATTGATGAAATTTAAGAAGTAATTATTTTCTATATCTACTTTCCTTCACCATTAAAGTTAGGATCCCCCAAATCAAACGTACTATGCAAAGACCTGACTGCAAGCTCTAGGTATTTTTCCTCAATCACAACAGAAATCTTTATCTCCGAGGTTGTAATTAATTGAATATTAATTCCTTCTTTAGCGAGAGTCTTAAACATTTCACTTGCAATTCCTGCGTGAGACCGCATCCCGACTCCAACTAAAGAAACCTTACAAACCTTCTTATCCAAAGCCACTTTTTTTGCTTTTAAGTCTGACGCCAAAGAATCAAGGATACTTTTAGCTGAGTCGCAATCCGCTCGTTTAACAGTGAAAGAAATATCATTCGATCCATCCGCTGCAGCACTCTGAACAATTACATCAACTTCAATACCTGCCTCACTAACTGGACCTATTACTTTATATGCGATACCCGGAATGTCCGGCACTCCGGAAATATTCAATTTCGCCTCATCTCGCTCGAAAGCAATTCCAGCTATAGCTGGCTCTTCCATACTAGAACCTCCTTCTACATTAATGAGAGTCCCGGGACCCGCTTCGAATGAGGAAAGCACTCGAAGGGGTACTTTATATTTGCCGGCAAATTCCACTGCGCGTATTTGAAGGACTTTTGCACCCAAGCTGGAAAGCTCAAGCATCTCTTCAAAAGTTATGTTTGACAGTAACTTTGCATCTTCAACGACCCTAGGGTCTGTCGTATAAACGCCTTTGACATCCGTGTAAATTTGACATTCATCAGAGTCCAACGCCGCAGCCAACGCTACAGCGGTTGTGTCAGAACCACCCCTACCTAAAGTTGTAATATTCCCCTTAGAATCGACACCTTGAAAACCTGCTACAATTACGACCTTCCCTGATGAGATTTCATTTCTAATAGACGTAGTCTCTATTTCTTTAATGCGGGCCTTTGTGTGAAAGTCGTCAGTTAAAATCTTTATTTGTCCACCCGTGAAAGAAACCGCCTCGTAGCCCTCAGACTCTAGGGCCATAGCTAGCAAAGCTATCGTGACCTGCTCTCCAGTGGACAAAAGGACATCAATCTCTCTCGGCTTTGGTTGAGGGGAAATTTCTCGAGCTAGCTCAGTTAATCTATTCGTTTCACCACTCATCGCGGACACTACCACAATTACATCATGTCCTTGGTTGCGAAATTCGCCAACTTTTTTCGCGACATTTACTATTCTTTCTGCTGATCCGACAGAAGTGCCTCCAAATTTTTGAACAATCAGCGACATATTAAAGTTTAGCCTTTACCCATGTCTCAACACTTTCCAAGGCTTCGGGTAGAGCAGAACTTTCTGTTCCGCCTGCCATTGCCATATCAGGTCGACCTCCACCTTTTCCGCCCACCTGTTCGGCAATCATATTCACCAGCTGACCTGCTTTAATTTTGCCCGTCAAATCCTTACTAACACCAGCAACCATGCTGACTTTATCATCACTCACTGTTGCTAGCACGATGACTGATGTGCCTAATTTATTTTTCAATTGATCAACAGAATCCCGGAGAGACTTGCTATTAAATCCCTCCACTTTTGCAACCAATAATTTCACATCACCTAGATCAATTGCTTGATCAACCAATTCATTTCCAGCGCTTTTAGCAATTTTCTGCTTAAGAGATTCAATTTCTTTTTCCAAAACACGATTACTCTCATTAATCTGTCTCACTTTCGAAACCAGATCATTTACCCCCGACTTAACCAATTCACCGAGCTCTTTAAGCACCTGTTCTCTTTGATAGATAAATTCCCTAGCTCCATCTCCTGTGACTGCCTCTATCCTCCTAACCCCTGCAGAAATACCTGTCTCACTTATGATTTTAAAAAAACCAATATCACCTGTTCGATTAACATGACAACCCCCACAGAATTCAACAGAGAACTCACCACCCATTGATACAACTCTTACTTGTTCACCATACTTTTCACCAAAAAGAGCAACAGCACCTCGCTCCTTTGCTAACTGTAATGGCATCTCTTCTTTGTTGACTTGAGAATTAGCTAAGATTTGACTGTTAACTTGGANCTCGACTGCCTCTAGCTCNTCCTCTGATAATGCCTGGGAGTGGGAAAAATCAAACCGCAGTCGTTCTGCATCGACCAATGATCCTTTCTGAGATACATGCTTGCCTAAAANAGCTCGCAAGGCTGCATGCATTAAATGGGTAGCAGAGTGATTNAATGTAATTGCATGTCTTTCTTTTTGTGTAACCTCAGCATCGACAACATCNTTTACCTTCCAATCNCCTCGATCCAGAATACCGCGATGAATATGGATATTNCCCTGCTTTTGGGTATCTAANACTTTNAATTGCCCNTCNTCTTTACGCAAAAACCCTTGATCCCCAATTTGACCCCCTGATTCTGCATAAAACGGACTCTGGTCTAAAAGCACATAAACCTCTTCATTAGCCGAAATTTTATCTAATTTCTCGCCGTTAATTGAAAATATTCCTGTGACTCTGCCTTTGCCATTTAGCGAATCATAGCCAATAAATTCTGTGTTAATAGCAGCGTCTAGGTTCAATTTTTCAGCAACGCCAAAATTGCTCGCAGCCCTTGCTGAATTCTTTTGCTCCTCCATATAGACTTGAAAACCCTTCATATCAATCTTCAAGTTTCGTTCTCGTGCAACATCGGCAGTTAAATCGACTGGGAAGCCATAGGTATCATATAGCTGAAAGACTGTTTCACCCGACAAGGTGTCACCATTTATAGTTTTAATCTCTCGTTCCAAGATAGTCATTCCGTTATCTAAAGTTCGAGCAAATTGCTGCTCTTCTTCTTTTAAAACTTTTTCGACAAATTGTCTCCTCTCAACTAATTCAGGATAAGCTTTACCCATCACTTCGCATAAAGTGTTTGTAAGCAAATAGAAAAACGGATCCGTTACTCCCAGCTGATGGCCATGTCTAACTGCTCGCCTAATAATTCTTCGCAACACGTATCCGCGACCTTCGTTGGAAGGAATAACTCCATCAACTATCAAGAATGCACACGAACGAATATGATCGGCAATTACATTCAATGAAGCGTTTTTCAGATCTTTCACCTGAGTAATTTTCGCTACATCTGCTATCAATGACTGGAACAGATCTATTTCATAGTTGCTATGTACTTTTTGGAGTACCGCAGCGAGTCTCTCTAAACCTGCGCCAGTGTCTACTGAAGGTTTAGGTAGGGGTGTCATCGAACCATCTAACTTTCTCTCGAATTGCATAAACACCAGATTCCAGATTTCGATATAACGATCACCATCTTCATCTGGGGACCCTGGAGGGCCACCAAAAACGCCCGGCCCATGATCATAAAAAATTTCTGAGCATGGACCGCAAGGTCCAGTATCACCCATCGCCCAAAAATTATCTTTTTCACCCAATCTAGAGAATCTATTAGAATCTATTTTAATTTCATCGAGCCAAATTGCGGCAGCTTCATCATCATCTTTAAAAACGGTGATCCACAATTTCTCAGGAGGCATCTCTAATTCAACTGTTAGAAACTCCCAGGCAAATTGTATAGCCTCACGCTTAAAGTAATCTCCAAATGAAAAATTACCTAACATCTCGAAAAACGTATGATGTCTCGCCGTGTAGCCTACGTTTTCTAAGTCATTATGCTTACCACCAGCGCGCACACACCTTTGAGAGGTAGTTGCTCTGGAATAATCCCTACTTTCCTCTCCAAGAAACAACTCCTTGAACTGCACCATGCCTGCATTGGTAAATAACAATGTCGGATCATTTGCAGGCACTAGAGAACTGCTCGCAACTACCTGATGGTTGCGGGCAGCAAAATATTCTAGGAACTTTTCTCTAATCTCTGCGCTTTTCATGTCGATCCACTGCTAGAACAAGTCTGGTTAAAATTATTAGGTGCGAAAAAGGACGGAATTATAGCGCGTACCGTACTGAATTTGCAGGATTTTTACGCGAACCTTTACTTAGATATCAATTAAGTCCTTAGTCTATCGATGCCCGAAGCTTTCCATCACTTGACAGCATTACGGCAATCGGGCGCGTCTGGGGAAAATGACTCAGTATAATCGTAATGATAATCA
>PBXX01000073.1 GCA_002727755.1 Gammaproteobacteria bacterium
ATCTGGCTTTAAGGTTATTGAGTTAGGGTCAACCATCCCAGGGGAGCCTCTATATGTCGCTAAAGGATATACGGAGGTTTCTAGAGAGACGAGAAAGGCGGCAAACGGGCATGTCAATACAATTATCAAAATGCGTAAAAGCCTCTAACGTATAAAGGGTTTTGGAATCTTAGTAATTCAATGCTTTCATTGAGATCAAATTTATCAGCGCAGACTATTGTAGAATCCCGTCTGGGTTCTGCGTTCCATTTGGCAGAGTTTATAGAACAATACCCAGAGCTATTTGTTATTACAGGCGCTGGAATCAGCCGTAATTCTGGCATCCAAACCTATCGAGACGAAGTCGGTAAATGGAAAAGTAATAACCCAATTCAGCACTCAGAATTTCTAAACAAAGAGAAGGCTCGCAGAAGATACTGGGCACGAAGCTTTGGTGGTTGGCCTAACGTCTCATCGGCGAAACCTAACGATGCGCATAAAGCCTTAGTCGAATTGGAATCTACAGGTTATGTTGCAACCTTAGCTACGCAAAACGTAGATAGGCTGCACCAAAAAGCTGGCCATAAAAAAGTGACAGACCTTCATGGCAGATTAGATCAAGTTGTTTGTATGGACTGTGGGTTTTTGACTTCGAGAGAAAGAGTTCAAGCGTGGCTTTGGCAGCACAATCCTCAGTTAGCTCGCATGGAAACAATAAGGACGGCGTTAAGACCAGATGGGGACGCAGAGGTGCATGAGGAATTTGTTAATCAAATGAAGGTTCCGCAGTGTCCTAGGTGCAGTGGTCTGTTGAAACCAAATGTGGTTTTCTACGGGAGCACTGTCAATAAAGAAATTGTAAATTATCTCTTCAATCGTTTACAAAAAGCTAAAGCGATATTGGTGATTGGGACATCACTAATGGTTTATTCTAGTTTTCGTTTTTGTAAGTATGCGAGTGAGAACCAGATACCTATTGCTTGCATAAACCAGGGACTTACAAGAGGCGACAACCTTTTTTCTCTTAAGGTTGGAGGAGATTGCTCAGAGGTGTTAAATCAGGTGGTCGGTTGTTTGCTGGACTAAGGTTAAAAGGACCCCCACCAACGAATAATCAGTTTGACGTTGGTGGAAGTCTTTAATCGAAGTTGATCAGTTCTTTGAACTTAGCTTACGATGTTCTGATGGTTCTTGGGAATTGAGCATAGTTCTCCCAACGGCTTGCTTTCTCTGGCATCTCTTCTGCCGTAGGCTGAACATGGCCATTTACATCAGTGGCCCTCGAAACTAAGGTATGGTCGCCGGGGGTCGGGTTCCAATCCATTGTGAATAATTTCCAGGAATATTTGGTGGACCTCGGGTCGACAGTTGCTGCTTGCCAAGGACCGTCATCGACCTTTACTTCGACGCTGCGAAGTGGAGTACCATCCGTCAGCACAAAACCGGTTATCTTATGTTGAGTACCCATTTTGGTGACTCGGACTATTGATGATTTGAGTTGAATTCTAGTGACTGAATCTTCGACCCATCGCTCTTCACCACCAATCATTTCTTTCTTTAAGGTAACGTAGTCGCGACCCATAAACCTGCCCATATGTCGTCTATCTTGGACATGTATTTGCGTTAACCATTTAACATTGGCGACACCGTAAAAACCGGGCACGAGAAGACGTACCGGCCGACCGTGACCTTGGGGCAAACTTTCGCCGTTCATTTCAAGAGCTAACAGGTTTTCCTCGCGCATAGCCTCTGCAACAGGAAGACTTCGGGAAAAAGATTGCTCTACTTCGATGTCCCGGTTTGGAATCTCCTCTGNTCCGCTATCGGCGCCAAAGAATACGACTTCAGTCCCCTCGCTTTTCACTCCACTTGCATTGAGCAAGTCTTGAAGTCTCACGCCTTTCCAATTCGCGTTACCAATCAGGCCTTGGAACCTNCCTGTATTATTTCCACCACACTCAAAACCAGCATCTATGTCGACTTGGNTCATGCCTTGCAGATCAGAGAGGCTATATTCCATCTCTCGATCAACTAACCCAGTTACTTTAAGGGTGTAATCGGAGAGATCTANCTCTGGTTGGCCGTAATGTTGCACAACATAAAAGTCCTGATTGTCGGTATAGAANTCTGAGATCATTCTTGTGTCTAACCAGTGCGGTGCGCCCGGTCTTGCAGGTGGTCTGCTGTAATCTTCAGGCATATCAGTAAACAAAACCAGCTCCTCTCCTTGCGCGAGAGCCGGAAGTATCCATTGGGGCATGCTTGCCAGTGTGCCAGCTGCCACACTCGTGTTGACTGTTTTTTTTATCGCTTCTCTTCGGGTAATTTTTTTGTCATTCATAGGGCAGTCCTCGTTTAATCTTATAATTTGGTCTTAAAATTCGTAAGCTTTCCAATGATCTTCTCTGTACTGATTTGGGTTTGCCAAAATCTGGGTTCTTGCTTCTGTTACTTCTCCAACGGTCAGTTTCTTAAAATTTTTCGGTAGTGTCTCAGCGTTGAATTCTTCTAATAACCAATTCAAAACTTCAGTGAGCTCAGCATTTGAGATGGGGGCATGAGCAGAGCCTGGGACTCGCGCCAGATATCCTCGCATGGCGTTTACATTCATCATATGGCCAAGTTCATCGTGCAGAGTTGGGACATTTGGGGGTTTACCCTCGCCCATTGGACGATGGCATCCGCTACAATAAAGTAAATAGTTTGTTCGCGGACTAGCAGCAAAAACTGCGGTGGTGGTTTGTAATAAGAGAAGGCCAAGCGATGTGAAAAGGACGATTTTTTTTCGCATGGTTTGACTACTCGTCGGCTGCACCTAAAACTAACGAAACNGTGCAATGATAGCTTGTATTTTCAGTCCCAAAACACCATAGCACAGTGCTGCTATTGCTGTTGAAATAAACTGGTTTGTCACCTTCCGTATTGTGGCAACCACATCGTGAGCAGACTGCCTTTCCACAACAGTCGTTATATGACATTAGGTAGCTGCGCCCGTCTGCCGGATTAGTGCANGTGCCAACCCANGTGATAGGTGAGGCTTCAGAGCCGGGAGGACAGGAGGTATATGTNCCTCCGCAACACGNACAAAGTGTNCCGCTCATGGCGCAGTATCGCCAGTAATCGCAGCTCTGTGGATCACCAATTTCTTGGACTGATTCTTGAGCAAACGATCGTGCCACGGGCAATAGTGGGAACGATGCTGCACCGGTCAGGAAAATACCCAGCTTAGAAATGAAGTTTCTTCGAGATAGCTTGCGAGCCATAGCTAAGCTTGTGCGGCGCGCACTTTCATCTATCCAGTAGTAAGTTCTATCAATAATCCTGTCTATTCTCATGACATATTTTCCGCTGCTGATAGTTTGGTTTTAGATTCTAATGGTTCAGACTTAGATTCCACATATTCTTGGACCGTAGCTATACCCGTGGTCATTGATTCGATGAGACTCTCGAGGTGCTCCCTCGTGTTGACCAGTCCTTTACTTCTCAGGATTCCNTCACCATCAATTAGAACTGCGAAAGGCAGTTTACTCACTTGATAGTATATCCCGAGCGATTCGGATACAAAGTAAGGATAATTCTCAATGTCCAAGTCACGGATATAATTTTCATGNTGTTCAATATTTTCGCCATCGCTAGCNAAAAANAATTTTATATCGTTCAACTCAGCCTTTGCTAATGACTTCGCTGTAGGTACCAACTCTTTGCANACTGGACAAGTAGGAGAAATAAATAAGATAAAGGATGCTTGCTCTTCTTGTCTGCTTCCACCTAGTCGGATGGACTCTCCTTGCAGTGACGTAGCTTTTATCTCATCGGTAATTTCACCTACTTTCGGTCCGGATGTCGGCTGAAGTGCTCCAGCCGGGGCAACTCTCTCGTGTAGTATCCCGACTTGACGTGTGATCGCAAATAGAAGGGTTGTCAGTACAACTACGACTATCCATAAAATCACATTTGAAATAATCAACGCTTCATTCACTGACGTTTCTCCAAGAATTAATAGCGTTATTATTTCGCAGTAATTGGTTGGCCGCCGCGTAAACTAATACGACACATAAGAAACTGAAAAACATATTCAAATAATCCAAGGTGCCAAGAGTTCTTGTATTAGACGGCAGAATGGCTAACAGCATAAGACCGATCAGTGNAAAGTTCCTTNNCACTAGCCCGAATGATAAATGGGGATTGGTTGTTTGGCTCAGAAGCTTGTCGAATTTGGAGAAACTGCAGCCACAATCTATATAGTCCCTGCCACGAAAAAGATTAATGCTAATGGAAAGAGTATAAATACCTATCAGGGCAACACTCAAAAGCGGAATCAAAGCAGACTGTGTTATAAGCCACCCGCCACAAAGCGCAATCTCCGTTATACCGAGTAGCAAAACCGTAACTTTTGTTAGGCTAGTAGGCAGTAGTCTGTAATTATCGATGATGCCTTGGAACTCTCGAAGGTTTGCCAGTTTATGCATCCCGGCTATTAGGAATAGCAGGCTTGCACTGGCTGAAATCAGATACTGAATGGCGGGATCTATCATGTCTATTTTCTATAAGTCTTCAAAGGCGGTTGATCCAGGAATTTCGATTGATCGCTCGTAGCTCAGCGTCATAGCGTTATAGACATGTGACCCTCCTTCACTATCGACTATCAGCAGTTTGGGATTGCTTTCCTGCGTTACAAGAACACTATTTGCCGGAGTGTCCAATTCAATTTTCCCGATACGTCGTTTCGAATTCGAGTCTAGTACCCAAATCTCTGTGCCAGGCTCATGATGTGTGTCAATTGGCCCCTCGTGCATAGCAACGAAAATTAGACCGGTCTCATGATGAGCGCTGATGATTTCATTTCGGCCTCCTGGGCGCCAATTTTCTTCACCTTCTAAACGCGGATTCCATCCGTCTTCAATTATTATTTCGTCATCGTCGGTTGAGGCGTGAAATATAGTCCCTGAATGTGTAATTAAAAACCAGCCAGTGTTGCTAGATGCAACCCGGTCAAAAATAGCGTCGTCCATCACGCTAAAGAAAACATCGCTGCGTACTCGATTTGCCTCAAAGCCACTGATATCGAGCTGGATCAACTGCAGTGTTCCATCTCCACAAACCTGCATAAAATCGTTCTGAGCAACTGGCATTATTACTGCGCAGCCGGGTGTCGATGCTTCGTGTGTGAAAATTCTGTCTTCCACGTCTACTATGGACACGGAGTGGCCAGGGTTCATATTAAGTACCGCCAGGTGACGGCCATTGTTCAGCAGGCCCATGTGACTTCGAACCTGCAATCTGGCCATATAATTTGGGATTTCAATCTCTGCGATCGGGCTAAGATTTTCATAGTCGTAAATGGCTACGATGTCCGTTCGCTCGCCATAAACACCCCGCGCTAGGTAAGACTCAGCCGCGTAAAACTCCCCTCGGGGTGGCCAGAAAGTGACGGCTGGAGTGTATCTTGACAGAGATAACATGCCCTTCATTTCACCATCCGTTGCGTCGAAAATATAGCCACCGTTGCCAGTCTTACCAATAAACCAATTTTCGCCGCGATCGGGTGTAGTTTCGACACTAATTTCTTCGGGAACAATTTGTGCCACTGCGGAAGGGGTGACCAGTATTAGGACTAGAGCCGCTCTAGTTACTAAGCCCATTAGATCTTCTCCTTTTCGATTTTTCTTTCGAGTTTAATGATGATAATCCTTTTCTTTTTTAGTGTATCTCAAATATCCCTGTATGGCTTCAAATTCGTTGCTTAAAATTAAACACGGAAGCTTGTCAGCATCAACAGATTTTTAATCAATCTATTCCTTGGCGCATAGGAATGACTTTATACTTGTGAGATATTGGATCAACATGGAGATCAGCGCATGGAATCTAAGTCTGCAAGTGCAGTAAATTCGCTTACTGCTCTCACGAGTCCCTATATGTTGGCTACCATCCTTCTTTTAAGCGGATTTTTTTCACTTTTCTTGGTGAACTCTTTTGGCTGGCGTCAAGGTGCACTGTTTTCAGTTGGGCTTTCGGCTGGAGTCATCCTGTACCATGCCGCGTTTGGTTTTACCTCTGCCTGGCGTGAGGTAGTGCGAACCGGGCGAGGCGCCGGTTTGAGAGCTCAAATGATAATGTTAGCTCTCACGGTCTTGGTCTTCACTCCGCTAATTGCTCAGGGAGAATTATTCGGTGTTAGTCTGAGGGGCTCCGTAGCTCCTTTAAACTTTTCAGTGGTTTGTGGCGCGTTTATGTTCGGTCTAGGCATGCAACTGGGCGGAGGATGCGCATCGGGCACACTATATACCGCTGGGGGAGGTAATACGCGAATGTTAATTACCTTAATTGCATTTATAGCCGGTTCGGTTTTAGGAACTTGGCAATGGCCTATTTGGCAGGACACCNTGGGCCTCGCACCTATATCTCTTTCCCAAAGCTTTGGTCTCGTTGGTGGCATACTCATCAGCTTCGTCATTTTTGCTGTGATTTGGTATATATCCATTCTGTACGAAAAAAGTCGAAATGAGTCCATCATCACTGAACCTCGGAGTGGTTTTTCAACGCTTCGGGGCCCATGGCCTTTGCTCGCTGGCGCCTTAGCATTGGTTTTTATTCAAGTCGCAACATTACTGCTCGCGGGAAGGCCGTGGGGTGTAACTTCAGCTTTTGCGCTTTGGGGTGCAAAAGCGGTGGGTAGCATTGGTTTGGATGTTTCAGTATGGCCATACTGGAGCCGACCGGGGCTCCTAAACTCTTTGCATCAAAGTATTTTCAGTGACGTCACTACAGTTATGAATCTTGGAATAATTCTTGGCGCGGCGGCGGCTGCTAATTTGGCTAGGAAATTCTCGCCATCAGTAGCTTTGCCGAAAAAACAGATCATTGCCGCTGTGATAGGTGGTTTACTGTTAGGCTATGGAGCTCGAATCGCCTTTGGCTGCAATATAGGAGCTTATTTTAGTGGTATTGGTTCCACCAGTTTGCACGGGTGGCTTTGGTTTCTATCTGCCTTTTTGGGAAGCATCCTTGGGACTAAACTTCGTCCTTGGTTTGAACTAAATTAGTTGGTGTTTTTAGAACTAGATTGGTAAACATAACTTCCAGTAAAGACTTAAACAAAGAGGATGAATATGAACGGATCAAAACTTCGATGTGTCTCTCTCTCAGGCATTCTTCTCTCCCTAAGTACCTTTGCGCAAGTACCTCAATATCAGCTCGATTTGCAATGGCCGCGTATTCCAATGGGTGACAATTGGTTGACTGGTGGCATCGGTGGTATGTGTATTGACCGCCGCGACCATGTGTTTTTGTTAAACCGCCAAAATGTTGTTGAAGCCGACCTCGATGGCGCAAAGCTGGCACCACCTATAATAGAACTCAATCCTCAAGGAGAAGTTGTCAGAGGCTGGGGCGATTCTGAAGTCTTGGGACCGCGGCTTCATGATTGCCATGTGGAGCAGGATGGAAGTATTTGGGTAGTCGCTGCCGGCACTGGATACATTCAGAAATACTCTCATGATGGTAGCGAAATGTTAATGCGAATAGGCCAAAAAGGGATATTTGACTCTTCTGATGGCTCGCGACAAGGAATCCCTTTGAATTCAGATAGAGCTCAATTTTTCCTTCCAGCAGCGATTGACGTTGATAAAGCTACAGGAGACATCTATGTTGCGGATGGGGAATTGCCAGGAGGTAATTCACGGATAATTGTCATGGATAAGGAGGGTCAATTCTTAAGACAGTGGCCGTTGTATAGAACAAATTCAGATCAAGGCATAACTCCCTTACCCCACTGTTTGCGACTGTCCAACGATGGATTGGTTTATGTCTGTGACCGTCAAGCGGATCGTATTCAGGTCTTCGATACAGCTGGTAATTTCGTAAAAAATATCTTTGTTAAGTTTTCTGCTGTGTCTTCACCATTAGGCAGAAGTAGTGGAGGCAGAGGTTCGGCGGTGGTTTTAGCTTTCTCTCCCGATGAAAAGCAAGAGTTTATGTTTGTGGTGAATCAAAACAGCGTGATGATCGATGTGCTTGACCGAGCAACAGGGCGCGTTCTAACAAACTTAGGTAATGGACCCGGACGCTACAGAGGTCAGTTTACTCTTCCTCACGGGATTGGAGTTGATTCTCGGGGCAATATTTACATTGCTGAGCAAGAGGGGAGACGTGTTCAGAGATATAATCTCGTCAAGTGAGCCGTTATAAATCGAGAAACTTCTTAAGTTCATCACCTTTGTAGCCAGCTTCTCGCAAAATTTCTTCAGTATGTTCACCAAGTTTCGGTGCGGCGGCCGGTTCGCATTTATTAGTGCCGCTCACATCAAATGGGCTACTTATGGTTTTCATAGGTCCGTACTCTGGGTGTTCAAACGGAACGATCACGCCGTTTTCAATTTTCTGAGGATCTGCAACGGCTTCTTCATAAGTGAACACTTTAGAGTGAGGAATGTCATATTTGGTAAGCCGTTCAAGCCAGAAATCCATGGTTTCCTCTAGAAAGGCTTCGCTGATTTCTTTAATCAGCAGGGGCATATTTTCAATACGTTGCTCTTGCGTGGAGAAGCGATGGTCCGCAACGAACTCTTCACGTCTTAATGCCTTACAAAGAGAATTCCAATCACGCGGAGCATTCACTAGTGTTAACTTTAGCAGCAGGTTGTCTTTGGTCGTGTAGTTTAAAGAGCTAAAGTTGTAGGCTCTCTCGCGAGGTCTCTTTTCTCGAAATTCGGCATTGGATAACTGAGCTTGTAACATAACCGAGTTAGACCATGCCCCGTTTGCAAGCAACGAAGTGGTTACCTTGCAACCTTCACCGGTCTTCTGGCGTTTGTAAAGACCGCTCATGATAGAAGCAAACAGAGTCATTCCGCTTGGGTGATCCCCGGCGCCAAAGGGGAAGTTATGAAGCCAACCCTCATAAGGAAAAATGTGATTTTCGAAAGCCGATCTGGTCCAGTAACAAATAGTGTCGTATCCTGGTTTGTCTTTTTCTTCACCCTTTTCACCGTATCCAGTTGCAAGCGCATAAATAAGTTTAGGGTTAATGGCTTTCATAGTCTCGTAATCGATTTTTAGTCGGGAAACCGCGTCGAGTCGGTAGTTTGTAATGAAAATGTCGGCTGCCTTTACCAATTTACAAAGAGCTTCATGTGCATCACTGTTCTTGAGATCAAGTACTAAACTTCTTTTATTACGATTAGTCATCTGAAAAGCATAAGGGATCTCTGATATGGGCAGCCCGGGGATTTTATGCCAGTTGCGGTTCAGATCTCCCGTAACAGGAGGCTCGATTTTTATGACATCGGCACCGAAATCACTCAAAACTACTCCCGCTGCCGGCCCAAAAACCATGGTTGTGAGTTCTAAAACCTTGATGCCTTCTAGCAGGGCTGAGTTATTTTCTGACATAAACTTAAAATGCTTTCCAAAAAGTATCTAATCGAGCTCAAAAGGTTGGAGAGTATAGTTGATCGGTTTCTATAGAAAAACTCTTATCTGAAAACTAAATTTTCCGATATGCTATTTTCTGAGTGTAGAGTTAACACCTAAAATCATCAATGAAGGAGTAGCTAGTGACTGAATTCTGTAAGGTTAGCAAATCTAATCGAACCCTGACCGTGACGATTAACCGGCCAGAGCGTTTGAACGCATTACACCCCCCCGCAAATCTGGAGTTGGCGGAAGTTTTTGATGAATACGCGAGGGACGATGAGTTATGGGTTGCGATAATTACCGGAGAAGGTCGAGCGTTTAGTGCGGGGAATGACTTGCGATGGCAAGCTGAGGGCAATGTGAGACCTCCAATGCCCCTTGGTTTTGCTGGGCTGACTTCGAGATTTGATTTAGTCAAGCCTGTTATTGCTGCCGTTAATGGTGTTGCTATGGGTGGGGGTTTTGAAATTGCTCTTGCTTGCGATTTAATTATCGCCTCAGAAAAAGCCATTTTTGCCTTACCGGAACCAAAGGTAGGATTGGCCGCATTGGCAGGCGGACTCAATCGATTGCCAAGGCATATTGGGGTCAAGCGTGCTCTTGGAATGATACTCACTGGTAGACACGTATCGGCCAAAGAAGGAGAGCATTTGGGCTTTGTGAATGAGGTGGTGGAAAATGGGAAAACTCTTGAGCGTGCTCATGAGGTCGCAGAGGAGATTTTAGCTTGTTCGCCTTTATCGATTAGGGCGAGTAAAGATGCAGTATACAGATCTCTTGATTTTGCCTCTTTAGAAGATTCGATGGCCGGGATGCGCGAGGAATACGCGGCTGTTCGCCAAATGGTCGAAAGTGAAGATTTCATTGAAGGTCCAAAGGCCTTTGCTGAAAAAAGATCTCCCAACTGGAAGGGGCGTTAGTAATGAAGTTATATCACTGCAGAAATTCTAGGTCTGTTCGCCCAATGTGGGCATTGGAAGAACTTGGATTATCATATGATCTTGTTGTGATGCCATTTCCTCCGAGGTTCGCGTATGAGGGTTACTTAGATATTAATCCTTTGGGCACAGTTCCTACTTTTATAGACGGCGATACTGTAATGACAGAGTCAACCGGTATTTGCCAATATCTGGTAGAAAGATATGGTCCTAACGAGCTGGGATTGGATAAAAAAGATCCAGAGTATGGGGATTATCTAAATTGGTTATACAGATCTGACGCAACGTTTACTTTTCCTCTGGCAATTGTCCTTCGTTACACCCGATTGGAGCCGGAAGAACGACGAAACCCTGGAGTTGCTAAAGACTACACTATTTGGTTCCATTCTCGTTTGAGGGCAGTTGAAACTGCATTGGAAGGAAAAGAATTCTTAGTCGGAGGAAGATTCACCATTGCTGACATTGTGGTTGGCTATGCGCTTCAGTTTGGTGATCGACTTGGACTTAGCGATCGTTATAAACCAAACTGTAGTCGTTATTTGGCAAGCCTTTATGAAAGGCCATCCTATAAATCTGNTCTTGAGAAGAGCCAGTAGACTGGTCTCNAATCGAGGCGANAGGGTCAAACTTGAATTGTTGGAGCCATCATGATTAACGAAAATCCTTTATTTAGACTAGTTAAACTGGGCTTGCGCTCATGTTGTGTTGCCGTGACGCTAGTACTGATTTTTGCATGCCAAACAACGGATACACCGTTTAGAAAAATGACCGATGAAGAACTCATTGCATATAACTCTACTGTGCCTTTGGAGCAAAATGTGATTTGTTTCAAGGATCTTAGGACTGACAGTCATATCCGAAAAACTCGTTGTATGACGATCATGGACATCCTCACTGAAGCTGAAACTAATGCCCGTACGATTGATGCATTGAATATCGGCCCACAACTTTTTTAGCCCTGTTCAAGGCCGCTTTTGCGGCGATCAGATGTAGTCGTTTATCCTGAGTTTTGATAGTTTGTAGGCTAATGCAGCGGGTATAAAAGCTTCAAGAAGCTCTTTCTGGATCCTTCACTGGAACTTGTGTGGTAATGCTNTTGGTTGCTCTGGCTTTTNAATAGCGCGTATCTCTGTNAGTANAACAAGGGAATNANTTCCTGATTNGTTAAAGAAAGGCAAAACCACGGNAAATACTCTTACCAAAACAGATTAACAAAGATATATTCAGAAGATTCGACTAAATGACGTAAGGACATCAGGAAATTATGACTTTGGCTTTGAGTTATGCGAGTGGTCCTTCGGACAAACCGCTCTTGGGAAGCACTATTGGGGAATTTTTCAATTATGCGGTTAAGCATTATTCTGACCGAGAGGCGATTGTTTCCATTCATCAGCAAGTCAGGCTTACTTACTGGCAACTCGCGGAACGGGTGGATATCTTAGCGAAGGCATTTATACAAGCAGATTTTAAAAAAGGGGATAGGATAGGAATTTGGTCGCCTAACAATGTGGAATGGTTGATTACACAGTATGCGACGGCTAAAGTCGGTCTTATTTTAGTGACTATCAATCCAGCCTACCGCTCGCATGAGCTTGCTTATGTCCTCAAGCAGTCGGGCTGCAAGGGATTGGTTCTACAAAATAAATTTAAGTCCTCTAATTATGAACAGATGTTATGTGAGCTTTGTCCGGAGCTCCGAAAAGTCTCTCCTGGAAAGCTAGTATCGAAAGAGTTTGAACTACTAACAACTATCATTTCTTCAACGGAATCGCCTATTTCGGGTATTTATAGTTGGGATGAGTTTAACCATCTAGGAAATGAATCCAGTGATCAACTGCTCGTCTCGAGACTTGAAGATCAGGATATGGATGATCCAATAAATATTCAGTACACGAGCGGCACGACCGGCTTTCCTAAAGGCGCGACGTTGAGCCATCATAATATTTTGAATAATGGCTACTTTGTTGCTGAGACGATGAATTTTGACGAAAGCGACAGACTGGTGGTCCCCGTGCCTCTTTATCACTGTTTTGGCATGGTAATGGCAAATCTTGGATGTCTCACTCACGGGGCTTGCGCAATTTATCCTAGCGAAGCTTTCGAGCCCGAGGCTGTGCTTGACGCTGTGCAGAAAGAAAAAGCAACGGCTCTTTATGGTGTACCGACTATGTTTATAGCGGAATTGGCCCTTCCTAACTTTTCTGAATATGATTTGAAGACTTTGCGCACTGGGATTATGGCAGGGGCGCCTTGCCCAGTAGACACAATGAACCAGGTCAATGAAAAGATGAATATGACCGAGGTTGAAATTGCATACGGAATGACCGAGACAAGCCCGGTAAGCTTTCAAACGAGAGTCGATTCTCCCTTTGAAAAGAGGGTGAGCACTGTAGGGAGCGTCCATCCGCATGTTGAGGTGAAGATTATTAATCCAGATACGAACAAGCTTTGTAGTGTCGGTGAAATGGGAGAATTATGCACCAGAGGTTATTCGGTCATGCTCGGTTATTGGGAAAATCCGGAAGCTACTTCTTTGGCTATTGACGATTGTGGTTGGATGCATACTGGGGATACTGCAGTCATGGATGAGGATGGTTATGTAAATATTGTTGGTCGAATTAAAGATATGGTCGTGAGAGGTGGGGAAAATATTTATCCAAGGGAGATCGAAGAGTATTTGATGACTCACGCAGATATTGAGGATGTCCAGGTGACTGGGGTGCCCGATGAGAAATATGGGGAAGAAATTATTGCTTGGGTCAGGTTGAGTGGTGAAAGTAACTTGTCGGAAAAAGATATTATAGATTTCTGCAGAGGTAAGATAGCTCACTACAAAGTGCCACGTTATATTCGTTTCTGTAATGAATTTCCCATGACCGTGACGGGAAAAGTTCAAAAATATAAAATGCGTGAAATTAGCACCAAAGAGCTTAACTTGCAGGAGCAGCAAACAGCTTAGCTATTACTATGATATATCCACATGGAGATATTGAATCCCTTGGTGCTGACATTTTTGCTGTACGGGGTAGTATCAGAATAAACCTTCTCATGAGAATTTCCCGCAATATGGCGATTGTCCGCGAGGGGAATGAACTTACGCTAGTCAATCCTATCCGACTTAGACCAGAAATAGAGAAAAAACTTACGCAGTTTGGTGAAATTAAAAATATAGTAAGGCTCGGAGCTTTTCATGGTGTAGATGACCCCTATTATGTGAATAAATTTAAAGCGCAGTTTTGGAGTCAGCCTGATGGTAAGACTTATACTGAACCGCTGATTGATATCGCGATTGGCATCGGAGGTTTGATACCCACATCTGATAGTGAGTTTTTCGAGTTTAGTGGTACGAAGCAACCTGAGTGTGCACTATTACTGAAAAGAGGTAAGGGTATTCTATTGACTTGTGACTCAATCCAGCATTATGGCAATTATAGTTACAATAATTGGATTGCCAAATTAGTGATGCCAAGAATTGGTTTTCCCAAATCAACGATAGTAGGCCCGATATGGCTGAAAATGATGACACCAGAGGGTGCTAGTCTAGAGTTGGAATTTAGAAGGTTGTTAAAGCTAAAATTTGACCAATTATTCGCGGCTCATGGAACATTTTTAGAGAAAGATGCTCATGAGGCAGTTCGAACGGCGGTCAAAAATACTTTTTCAAACTAATCTGATTTTGTTGCCATTGGGAATTGCCGCTCAAAATTTGGTTATTTCGAACCGAATTTATTGAATTCTTCGTGGATCAGGCGCTATGATGCAGTCATAAAGTCCCAAAAATGATAAAAATATAATTCTTAGAAATTAAGGTTCCAAAGGAGCCATAGGGGAGCACGATGAAAACTACTAGACGCGAATTTGGAAAAGTGGCGCTTGGCTCCGCATTAGGTGCAATTTCTGGAAAAGCTCTGATTGGCAGTAAAGTTCAAGCACAAACGCGAGCGGCTCATGCATCAGGTGTATACCATGATGGCGTCATGCAACTCAATCAGAACGAAAGTGCTCGAGGGCCTGGACCTAAGACCATGGAGGCGATCCATAACCATACGACTAAACGCGTGGGAATGGGCTATTCGCCGGACCATGTTAATGAACTTAGAGATGGCATAGCAAATTATTACGGGATTGGAACTGAGAATGTTTTGCTTGCTACAGGTTCAACCCCAATACTTCGGGGTACCGTGCGAGCTTTTTGTAACGAAAGCCAAGCCTTTGTGACGCCGATGCCGACTTACTCTACTAGTCTTCAAGAAGCTAATAGGATAAATATTCCATCTGTAGAGTTATCACTCGATAAGGGCCTTGGAGTAGACCTTGAGTCATTAGCCCGTAATGCTGACGGTGCTGGTTTGCTCTATGTTTGTAATCCAAATAACCCTAGCGGCACAGTTCATGGGCCGGATACCATTGAGAAATTTGTCAGACGCGTGATGCGAGACAATCCGGAAGTGCGCATTCATATCGACGAAGCTTATATCAATTACACTAGACCAGGTGCGATGGAGACAGCTCTTCCACTTGCGATGGAATTTGAGAATGTGTTTATTACTCGCTCATTTTCTAAAGCCCATGGTCTGGCGGGCATGCGAATTGGTTATGCTCTAGGCCAAGAGCAAACATTGAATAAAATAGATCAGGCTTGGGGTATGGGTGATGTGAATATGCTCGCGGCAGTAGCTGCTTTGACAGCGTTGGAAGATAAAGAGCATATCGCCTGGGAGGCGCAAGAAAATGCAGAGATTAGAGACGAAGTTATTGGGTTCTTCAGAGAACGAGGTTATGAGGTTCCAGATTCAAACACTAATCATATTTTCGTAAATCTGGGTATGCCGGCTTCAAAATTTCGAGCTGCGTGTCTAGAGCACAATATACTCGTGGGAAGAGATTTCCCGCCACTTGAGCAAACTCATTGCCGCATTTCTCTCGGGAGTCGAGAACAAATGAAAGAGGCTATAGAAGTGTTTAAAAAAGCACTGGCATAAGTGATCTTTGCGCTTGTTATTGACAATGAAGGGCAGACTGAAAAGACTGCCCTTTTTTTATTCTGAAAGGATTGATTTCGCATTGTAAATATTTCGGTTTAACGTGGATTTGTTTTGCGAATTCCTTGCAATAAGCATAAGCTGCTTTTAGATTATGATTTAAATATGTCGAATCCACAGAATTAGCTGCCTAGAATTTAGGTAGGACGAAAAAAATGAGGGAGAGAAAGATGGCCTTAAAAGATAAAAACACGACGGGATTGAATCGGAGAAGTTTTATGAAAGGCGCCGGTTTAGCGGCGTTGGCTGGTGGAGCCGTTGCATCTGCGCCCAGCTCTAGCCTCGCGCAAGAGTCGTCAATAAACATACCAAAATTGGCGGGTGGTAAATACGATTTTGATACTCCATACAATCGTGTGGGATCCGACTGCGCGCGGTGGGATTCACCAGCGCTTCGCTATCCAAACGGTACCTTTAAGTTTGGTATGGGTGTAGCCTCTATGGATTTTGAATGTGCGCCGTGTATCACTGAAGCACTTCGGGAGAGAGTAAACCATCATAGTTGGGGATACTTGAGCACCACAGAGGGATTGCGAAAAGGAATTCTTCGATGGAACGGAGAACGTCATGGGGTAGATCTTGATCCAGAATCTGTAGTCATTTCAGATGGTGTATACCCGGGGATGATTGCAGCTATGCGAGCGTTTGTACCTAGAGGTAGCAAAGTGCTTCTCTCAACTCCTGCCTATTCAGGTTTTTATACGATGGCAAGAGCCGCAAATGTAGAGATTGTGGACAGTCAAATGGAATATAAGAATGGTCGATATGAGATCAATTGGGATGATTTAGAGTCCAAAATGACGCCTGATGTTAGGGCGATGATTGTTTGTAACCCTCAAAACCCAACCGGCAACGTGTGGCGGGAAGAAGAGCTACTGAGAGTGGGGCGGCTTTGTCTTGACCATAACATTGTGGTTTTATCTGATGAGATACATTCAGACGTCATCCGTTCTGGTCACAAGTTTACCCCTTTTGCCAGCCTTCCCGACGAAGCAGTGGTCAATAATAGTGTGACTTTTAATGCGATTAGTAAGACTTTTAACCTAGCAGGGATGAAGAATGCTTATTACTACTCAAAAAGCCCGATAACACTTGGGCGGGTTAACCAATACCATAGAGCGGAACTTAGCACGCTTGGAGTTGTGGCGAATGAGGCTGCGTATAACGAGGGTGGTGATTGGTTTGATCAAGCTAATGCCTATATGGATGAAAACCATACGTTTATAGAGAACTACGTTAAACAGCACATGCCTTCCGTTGGCTATACTCGTAACGAAGGCACTTACATGACTTTCTTAAACTTTGGCAAAACAATGTCGTCGATAGGCGCTGAAGAGCAATACATGAGTCATGATAAGCCAAGTCCAGAACATTTTTTCCAGGACTGGTTGGTCGAACATTCTGGAGTATATTTGAATCCTGGGGCGGATTACGGATCGGGAGGGGCAGGTAATATGAGAATGAATATTGCGTCCTCGCGTCTAGTAATCAAAGAAGTGCTTGATGCGATGGCTGGTGCCGTAAATAAGGTCTAGTTTTCGTGTGAATATAAAAACTCCGATGGAAACGGAGTCTGTAAGTAAGCCCATCTACCATTATTAGGTATTACAGAAGGCAGTGCTGAGGAAACAGCGCTGCCTTTTTTAATCCCCCTCAATCTGATTTATATGAAAGACGATATTCATTTTGCCACTATTTATCATCTATCTAAGCAAATAAAAGATGGGGTAATATCGCCAGTAGAATTGACCGAGCATATGCTAAGTCGTATCGAGAGTTCAGATCCAAAGCTAAATAGTTTTGCAACCGTTTGCGCGGCTAGGGCACTTAGTGAGGCTAGACAGGCAGAGAAAGAAATCTTGTCTGGAGAATATCGAGGCCCGCTTCATGGTGTGCCAATCTCTGTCAAGGACCTGTGTTACACAAAAGGTCTTCGAACAATGGGTGGGCTTAAAGTTCGTAAAGACTTTACCCCAACTTTTGATGCTACTGTCGTGAACAAACTGAATTTGTCGGGCGCAGTGTTGCTGGGTAAAAACGCATTAACCGAAGGTGCATTGTCAGGCTATCACCCAGAGTTTGAAATTCCAAAAAACCCATGGGGAGNTGAGTTATGGTCTGGTGTCTCTTCATCGGGGTCAGGTGTCGCTGTAGCAGCTGGACTCTGCTTTGGCTCTATTGGNACTGACACTGGTGGCTCNATTCGTTATCCATCAATGGCTAACGGTGTGGTTGGTTTAAAACCAACTTATGGAGCAGTTTCACGGCATGGGGTTATGGAGCTAGCTAGGACCCTTGACCATGTTGGACCTTTGGCGCGAAGTGTTGAGGATGTTGCGATAATATTTGACGCCATTGCCGGAAGGGACCGCCATGACCCCACATCCCTNGCAAGAAATCTAGTCCCAATAAAAACACAATTATCGAAAGGGNTTAGGGGGATGATGCTTGGGATCGATTCAAATTATATTGGGAGTGGCACTGATAGTGGATTGTTAAACGCCATAGACGACGTCATTAAATCTTTCGAAGCATTGGGCGTGCGATTAGTTGAAATCAATTTGCCGACATCAAAGCCAGAAGAATTGCGGGATTTATGGTTGCCGATAGTTGCGTTCGAAGCTGTGAAAGCTCATGAAAAAACTTTTCCTTCTAAAGCCGACGATTACGGTAGCTATCTTCGTAGTGTCCTCGAGCTTGGTTTGACGATGAATGAGGCAGACTATGTAAGTGCCCAGATGAGAAGAAATCAATACGCAACGCAGTTCGAAACTGAACTTAAAAAGGTGGACGCGATTATTTGTCCAGCTGGGGGATTTGTATTTAAGATAGATGAAAACGCTCAGTATGGAGACGAAGAGGAAATGGCAAGTGTGATCAAGAATTTTCAAGGCCAATTTACTATACCTTCCGATCTCACTGGCTCGCCGGGTCTGGTTGTCCCTTGCGGTTTTTCTGAAGATCAAAGACCTTACACCTTTCAGCTGCTCGGACCCAAGTTCTCCGAAGCAGCCTTATGCGCTTTAGGGCATCAGTACGAACAGCGACATGATTGGAACTCGATACATCCAGATTTTTAACAAAATCAAATAATCAGGAAATAGCACATAGGATAAAGCACTATGACGGACTACGAACCACCAAAGGTATGGAAATGGGAAGAGCCCACTGGCGGGAAATTTGAGAGTATTAATAGACCAACAGCTGGTTCACAAAGAACTGCCGAGCTTCCGATGGGTAAACACCCTTTTCAACTGTATTCGTTGGCGACACCGAATGGTATTAAGGTAACAGTTTTGTTGGAGGAACTCTTAGAGCTAGGTTTTGAAGGAGCCGAGTACGATGCATTTCAGATCCGAATCACAGACGGCGATCAGTTTGGAAGCGGTTTTGTTGAATTGAATCCAAATTCCAAAATACCAGTGCTTCTTGATCGATCAACAAAACCTGCGACTCGAATATTTGAGTCTGGAGCAATACTTATCTACTTGGCGGAAAAATTTCGGGCTTTTATTCCATCCGATCCAAGCGATAGAGCTGAGTGTTTATCCTGGCTGATGTGGCAGATGGGTTCTACTCCCTATCTCGGAGGAGGTTTTGGACATTTTTATGCATATGCGCCTCAAAAATGGCAGTACCCGATAGATCGCTATGCGATGGAGGTAAAGCGGCAGTTGGATGTTTTAGACAAAAATTTAAGCAAACGCAGCTACCTTTGTGGTGATCAATATAACATTGCTGATATCGCAAGTTACGCATGGTACGGAGGTTTGGTGCTTCATAATATTTATGAAGCTTCAGAGTTTCTGGAAGTTTCCAGTTACAAAAATGTTGTGAGATGGGCTAAAGAAATAGAGAAGAGACCCGCCGTAATGAGGGGCAGGAGAGTAAATAAGACATGGGGACCGAGGGAATTGAGGTTAAAAGAGCGACATAGTGCTGAGGATTTTGATAAACCTGGCTGAAGAATCAATATATCTGGACATATTGGATAAATGAGGGCCATACTTGCCACCATTAAGATTCAAATTACTAAAATTAAAGGGGATAGGTTTTAAAATGAAAAGATGTAAATTTGCGATGACAATTTTGATGTTTTTGTCACCCACAATTGCCTTCTCGCAACTTTCTGCGATTCAAAGTAAGGTCCAAGAGGTTATGGCAATGGATCACCGAACTGAAGCTGAACTAGCGAGAGATGCAGATAGGGATCCTGTTAATGCGATCGACTTCATGGGCCTAGAAGCAGACATGACCGTCATAGAATTTCTTCCAGCGGCTCAAGCTTATTATACTAAGATCCTGGGTCCAGTTCTGCGGGATAATGGCCACTTGATGGCAATCGATTCGCAGGGCACTTTTGATCGTTGGGGNGACTGGATAGAGATGCCTGAGATGGGNATGGTGCATCCGGTGCCAATNGATAATCAGTATAACATGGATGAAGGTCGCTATATGCCAGGCGANCTCAACTTTGGAGTTCCTAATGGAACTGTAGATAAATTTCTCTACATTCGGGAGTACCATAATTTTAACGGGGCAGATAAAGCGCGCATAAATGCTGCGGCGTTTGGAGCTCTTAAGTCTGGTGGTGAGTATGTCATCATAGATCATACGAAAAGGCATATGGAGGCGGAGAACGGACCCAATGGTAGGCGAGAAGATCCAGTGGCCGTTATACATGAGGTCCAACAAGCTGGTTTCGTTCTAGACAGGGTTTCCGATATGTTTTACCAAGAGAGTGACGACCTCTCTCAGGAAGTNGGTCAAATTCCGAATATGACTGATCGATTCTTTTTAGTATTCAAAAAGCCATAGAGAAGGCTGTCACTGACCGGGTCCGAAAGCCTTAATGTGAGTCACATTAAGGCTTTTTTTGTACTTAATTTTCTACTCAGTCGAAGTGTATAGGTTAAACTGNAGGGTAAATGAAATGAGACGAAGATCTTTTTTAAAAACCGCTNCGTTTGCTCCGATGCTTCTAANTCCGAGCAAGATNTTTGCGCAGGACTTTGATCTGATTATTCGGAGCGGNAGGGTAATTGATCCATCATTAAATCTGGANACTGTGGCCGATGTTGGAATATTGAACGGTCGTATAGCAAATATCGCACCTTCGATNGTATCTGACGGGGCTGATGAAATTAACGCGGTTAATAAAATAGTAATACCTGGATTGCTTGATATCCATTCACACTATGCTCGGGATGATCAAGGGCCCCACATATGTTTATCTGACGGTGTAACTGGATGGGTAGATGCGGGGTCAGCCGGAGCTGACAATATAGATGAGATTGTAGCTGTTGCGCGTTCTGCCCCTCAGCCAGCCCGAATACTTTTGAACATTGGACGATTGGGTGTCATTCCTGAGGGTGATACGGCTGATATTTCCCTGGCAAATGTTGAGGTTGCGAAGTCTGCAATAGCTCGTAATTTAGATTATGTGGTTGGTGTCAAAGCGCGGTTGACCAGCGGCGTGACGGCAAATGATATTGTTGTAATACGGCGAGCTCAGGAGGTAGCCAGCTATTTTAAATTACCTCTCATGATCCATATGGGGCAGTCGGAATCAACTATGCCATCATTACTAGCCGAGTTGAAACCAGGGGACGTCGTGACTCATATGTATGCTCCACCCCCCAACGCAATAATTGATGAAGATGGACGTATTTTCTCCGAGGTCCTGGAGGCAAGAAGACGGGGTATATGGTTTGATGTCGCCAATGGGCGAACCGATCATCTTCGCTGGGACACATTTGACGAGATAATGGCAACCGGGTTTTGGCCTGACACGATATCTACCGATGGATTTTCGACAAGCCGAAGCGCGCCGAGTGTTCGAGATTATCCAAATGTCATGTCGAAATTTTTGAATTTCGGTATGAATATTAAGTCGGTGATCGCGGCATCTACACTTACCCCTTCAAGAGTATTTCCTTTTCTGAGGGATAAAGGAACTTTGAATGTTGGAGCTCCTGCAGATATAGCAGTCCTTGACTTGCAAGAGGGAAATTTTCAGTTTGTTGATAATTATGAAAATGTGAGAAATGGCACATATAGATTTTTCCCTTTTGAAACTATCTTGGGAGGACAGAGGGCTCCACGAGTATAAAAAAATCCATACGTCTTTCGATTTGAGAATTTTAAATAATAATTTTCATATTTTATGAAAACAAAAAAAGCGATATTTTTCATATTTATAGGTTATCTAGGATTAGTTATCGTTTTTGAAACTTTTCTAGGGATAATACAGCCGCGGAGCACAGACACTATGGTAATNACGTCATTTGACGCTAGTGGAGAAGCTACAAAGAGGGTTGTATCCCGCTTAGAGCGCGGGGGTCAAATTTTTGTTGCAGTAAATCATTGGCCAAGAGCTTGGGCCCGCAGGATTCAATTGAATCCGAATGTTCAAATTACCTACGGTGAGATTACACGCAATTATAATGCTGTTGTTCTGAAGGGGGAGGATCACCTTCAAGCCTCATCTGACTTCGCAGTCCCTTTCCTGTTCAGGATTCTAACTGGCTTCCCACCTCGTTATTTTTTTCGTTTTGAATCACTAGAGGGTGTTACATAACAGGTTTTAATCAAGAAATTTCATCCTGAGGATAAATTTATGCGCCTAATCAGTCGTTTGTTCGTCTTATTTCTAATGTTAAAGATTCTTGGAATACCTTGGGTGTTTGCGCAGGACTCCTACCCTGCGCAGCAGGCTGAATGTGTGTCAAATACCGAAGTATCGTTCGTATGTGGTTTGATCAATCCGGAAGATCTTTATCAAATCCCTGATACGGATTGGGTTATCGCGACAGGAAGAATATCGGACTCAGCTGGGCCGATTTATGCTGTGAATATTGATACCCACNATGTTGTGGAGGTCTATCCTCACAATGCTGCGCTACCAGACTTTGACCANGAGACCTTCANAGAATGTCCTGGGCCAATNCTAACTTTTCAACCNCATGGGGTTACGCTAAGAGAGGGCCCTGAAGAAAAGCACACTCTCTATGTAGTCGGGCATGGAGCAAGAGAAGCNGTAGAGGTGTTTAACCTGAGTATGACTGGAGATGGTCCAGTTTTGAGTTGGAAAGGTTGTATCCCAGCGCCGGAGGGTACCCGAAGAATTAACTCAATTACAGCTCTACCTGAAGGTTATCTGGGCGCTACAAATTTTGACACGCAGGGTGGACAACTGTGGGAGTGGGGCCCTTCNACTAGTTGGATTGAGGTTCCTGGATCNTCAATGATGGGTCCAAATGGACTTGTTTCGTCCGAAGATGGCGAATGGTTCTATGTTGGAGGTTGGAGTGACATGGCACTGGTAAGGATATCTAGAGGAAAACTNCCGGTGGAAGTCGAGTTAATACCTGTGGGTTTTAATGTNGATAATGTTCGTTGGNGTACAGACGGCCGCATTATCGCGGCAGGACATATNCGNCGTTGTCCTAGNGATAGCGATTGTGACACATCAGCCGCGAGGGTCGCGAAGGTTAACCCCGAAAATTTTGAGGTGGAACAACTTGTTGATTTCGATGGGAGTGACTTTTTTGCGATGGGAACTGTGGCTATAGATGCAGGCGATGAGATCTGGATCGGAGGGATTTATGGTAGTTTTGCTATCGCAAGATTCCCTCAATAGTGATTGAAGCAGGGGACCTTTTGCAAAAAGCCAAGACAAAAATTAAAATTGAGGGCAAAATTTAATCCTGGCCGTTTACAAAGTTTAATTGTTAGTTTTCCTAAACGTCCTACATTCTGTGAAGTACACAAACTTTGTTGCCACCCGGATCGCGTAAGTAGGCAAGGTACATTTTCATTCCGCTGCCCTCTCGGACACCTGGAGGGTCCTCTATGGCGGTTCCCCCATTCGCCAGCCCCG
>PBXX01000074.1 GCA_002727755.1 Gammaproteobacteria bacterium
TCAACGAGGCGCACGAGTCTATTGCTATTTTTCAAGTCTGAAATGGCGGAGCGAATGCTTCTTAGGCAAAA
This sequence comes from Gammaproteobacteria bacterium, assembly GCA_002727755.1. GTDB lineage: Bacteria > Pseudomonadota > Gammaproteobacteria > Pseudomonadales > Pseudohongiellaceae > UBA9145. Next base: position 72 of record PBXX01000074.1, read on the forward strand.
AATGATCGAACGAGGCAAGCTCTCTTCTAAAACCACAAAATTTATGGCTGACGAAGCATCCACCATGGGTCCAACGGCTCTTCTATACATACCAAGCGTCGATAGTGATCGGAGCATTCCCGCCCATATCAGAGTCTCAAACGCATTGTCTTGATGATTTCTTGCNTGGGTAACATGAGATAGTGTATCNATCGTTCTTAAANTAAGATCAATCCGCTCTATTAGGTGGCCAATCTTAGAAAAACGGTAGATGTGGTCTCGACATTGGTTTGTNATCATTAGTCCATTGANCATTTGGCACCTACCAACAACNTCGTCCAANAACAAATANCGGTTCTTGCGGGGGACTGACCTATCTGCAGANTCATTCACATAGATCTGNAATTCATTTATCGATTCCCACACTTCTTCAGTTAACACAGTTCGAGNAATTCTAGCGTTCTCTTGCGCTTTTTTTACGGAATATTTAAGACTTGAGCTGTTGTTAATACGGGCAATTAAAAATTGGATAACTGCATACTCTGTCAAATAAAGCTCTCGCGATTCAAATGCCTCTTCAAGACCAAATATTTTTAGTATTGTATTCCACTCAAGTTCTGTCCCTCGNGGTAAGTCCATNATTAGCTGTGAATATGNATTTACTATGCGCGCTATACTCTCAGAGCGCTCAAGGTATCTTGACATCCAAAATATTCTACCAGCAACCTGTGCGAGCATAGTTAAGTACCTTCCTCNACTATCCAGGTATCCTTACTTCCTCCNCCTTGAGATGAGTTGACNACGAGTGAGCCCTCTTTTAGAGCAACCCGAGTAAGTCCGCCTGGGGTAACCCAACTTTTAGCACCGTTTAATATGAAAGGCCGCAAATCAAGATGNCTNGGTCTGACTTGNTTATCAATATAGGTGGGGGATGTCGACAATTTAATAATGGGTTGCGCAATATACCGACGAGGAGAATTGCTTATGATACGCTTGAATTCAGTTCTCTCTTTAGAAGTTGAATGAGAACCAACTAAAAGGCCNTTTCCNCCCGCTCCATCAGTTGGTTTAACAACTAAGTTTCGTATATTTTTTTTTACTATCTTTAATTCNTNCGGGTCAGAGCATTTATAAGTTGGCACNGAGGGTAAGATTGGTTCTTCTTCTAAGTAGTAGTTGATGATTTCAGGTACAAAGGTATAGATAAACTTATCATCGGCTACGCCGCTACCGGGGCTATTCGCAATCGCTACTTTCTTGGCCTTCCAAGATCTTATCAGACCAGGTACTCCTACCACAGAGTCGGATTTGAAAACCTCAGGGTCCAAGTANTCGTCATCAATTCGGCGATAGACCACATCAACCTTTATNGCCCCATCCACCGTATGCATGTATACAAAGTCATCTTTACCAACGAANAGGTCAGTACCCTCTACTAGTTCGATACCCATGCTTTCAGCTAAAAAAGCGTGCTCGAAATATGCCGAGTTGAANATTCCTGGCGTTAAAATCACNATGACGGGGCGCTTTACTTTTCTCGGCGATAGAGATGCCAGCATTTGATAGAGTCGAAGAGGATATTCGTCAACAGGCACGATGCTATAGTTTCTNAATAGCTCTGGCAGAACTCTTTTTGTAACCTCCCTATTTTCTAGCATATAGGCTACACCNGAGGGAATTCTTAAATTATCTTCCAGNACCAAGAATNTNCCGTTCTCATCCCGCACTAAATCGGTGCCGCAAATGTTCGCCCATGCTTTAAAAGGAGGCGAGGTTCCNAANCAAGCAGGNTTAAAGTTNGGTGACTTTAAAACAGCATCAGCAGGTACTATTCCATCAGAGAGAATTTTTTGGGAGTTATAAACATCGTCGATAAAAAGGTTNAGCGCCTTCGTTCTNTGNATAAGTCCCANNGCCACTTCACTCCAGNNATCTAACCCGATTGTTCTGGGTATNATGTCNAAGGGCCACGGCCTATCTGTATTNNCGTNACTACCCGTTANAGAAAAGCAGACACCCATATCTCGAATTGCAAGTCGCGCGGCANTNGCNCGNTGCTCCANCTCCTCGCTAGAGATACTTTTAAAATATNTAACTANTGCTCGAGCGGCGATCCTTGGATTCGAGCTACCTGTCAGTAACTCGTCGAAAAAATCGTTTGTCTTATAATTAATCCAATGGTGTTTCATCTGAATTCCTAGGTGTCTAATAAACAAGGCAATTGTTGTGCCAGCGATTTTTGAGAAAAAACGANAGTGGGTTCAAAAACTGTAAATCAAAAAAAAGAACAAAATAAAAGCCCATAGGATTAAAGCTAAGTATCGCAAGTAAGTTAGAGTTGAGAGGTCGAGGCTTGAGAAGAATTGCTTAGACCAGACCACTTCATTCTTTGATTTTTTAGAGGGAAATGAAAGACTAAAGAGGTAGCCAATTATTAATGTGAAGAACATTCCTATCACATTCCACCAGAGCCATGAGACACCTGNCATGTNAACCCAAAAATAAAGGTTGCTCAAAATNCCCGATATCAAACCAATACAAGCGCCNTGCCCATTAGCTCTTTTGGTAAATATCCCAAGTAGAAAAGTCCCCAAAACTGGACCGTTCATCAGTGAGCCGATCTTGTTTATCGCGACTATNACAGTGCTTGCGATATCACCNACGTAAAAAGATAGAGCCAAAGCCATCGAACCCCATAGCATGGTTAAGTATCGAGACACCAGGAGTTCTTTTTCTGCGGTATCGACCCAGTAAGGTTTGAGGTATCTGACAAAATCCTCCAATGTGGTTGCAGACAGACTATTTATCACTGAATCTAGTGATGACATTGCTGCGGCAAAAAGCGCTACAAGCGATAGCCCGANCAAGCCTATCGGCAACTCTNGCATTAAAAAAATNGGTACAGCTAAATTGAAATTTTGAATTCCATTGCTTGTCGGAATGTTTTCCAGAAAGTTTGGGTTGGATGAAGCAAACGCACCAATTCCAACTCCGACCATGCAGTAGAGCAAGACTATTGGAAATCGCACAATTCCATTTATGAATAGTATTTTTTGTCCGTCGTTTTGACTCCTTGCGCACAGCTCTCTCTGAACCTGACTTTGGTCACATCCGTAGTAGGANACATAAAGAAAGAAACCGCCTATGANCATAGGCCAAAANCCGAAATCTTCTCCNTCGCCNAAGCCATGNTTATCAAAGCGCAGAGAGNCCTTCCTATCTTCTGAAAAATTGTTCAATAATGTTGATAGGTCGCCGAAGTTGTCAATCAAAATAAACATAACCATTAGGAGGACGGTTATCAGAATCGTCATCTGCAAAACATCGCTATAAATGGTTGCTTTTATGCCTCCCAATACGTCATAAACGATCGTTACTAACCCTAAAATCAGGACAGACCAAAAAAAACTTAAACCTGTAATCAATTCGACTACCAAAGAAATAGAGTAAACTGTNACTGCGGTCGCAAAGACTCGCATCAGTTGAAACAACCCGCTCAGCAGTAATCTAGTTTTAATGTCAAAACGTCTTTCGAGGTATTCATAGACAGAAATAATTTTAAGTTGATAAAAAATCGGATAGAGGAAAATCATGATGAANAGCATTGCCAGAGGTACAGCCAGTTCATACTGAAGCCACGTCAATCCTCCGCCGGCCGCAAAGGCGACAAATGCAGGTGCACCTAGGATACTGTTTGTTGAGCACTGAGTGGCAACGACGGAGGTAGCTATCTTATATGGGCCTTCGTCTCTTCCTGCAACAAAGTAGTCCAACCTATTGCTCTGTGTCCGAGAAATATGCCAGGACAGAATTAGGAGAATCCCCAAATAACCAAAAATAACAATCCAGTCTAAGAGAGAGATATACATCGTCGAAAAGTGATGCTTTCACATAAGTTAATTATTTATTTTTGAAGAAGCAAAATTTGTGGATGCCAAATTCTTTTTAATATACAAAGCGACATCCAACATTCGAATTGAGAATGCCCACTCGTTGTCATACCACGCAAGTACTTTAGTTGCTAAATCTGTTTTTCTAGTGTGTGTCTTGTCATAGATGCAGGACGCCATATTAGCCCGAAAATCAGCACTTACCAGCGGTATGTTGTTGACCTCTAATACATTCCGCAAATTAGTTTTTGATGCCTCGGTAAGAACCTCATTAAGCTGGCTTATTTCAAAGCTCCTCTTTGTCAAAAATGTAAAGTCTAATAGTGAAACTGTTGGTGTTGGCACCCTTATTGCCATGCCGTCAAGTTTTCCCTGTAGTTCGGGTAAGACATCTGCTACGGCTGCTGCAGCACCGGTTTTGGTTGGAATCATAGACAGAGCCGCTGATCGGGCTCTATATAAGTCAGAGTGATCGACGTCCAACAAGATTTGGTCATTAGTGTATGCGTGCGTGGTTATCATCAATCCCTCTGTAATCTCAAAATTATCATTAATTACCTTCGCCAGAGGTGCAAGACAATTTGTAGTGCAGGAGGCATTTGAGATAATCAAGTCAGAGCCTGAGAGTGTTTTATGATTCACGCCGAATACAATTGTTTTATCGACTCCTGTTGCTGGTTGAGATATCAGTACTCGAGTTGCGCCCGCATCGAGATGGCTGGAAGATTTCTCGCCTGAGGCAAAGCAGCCAGTGCACTCGAGCACAAGGTCGATACCGAGTTCTCTCCAGCTTGCTTTCCTCGGATCAGGTTCGCAGAAGTATCTTATCGATTTATCTCCTACCATAATTTCGTCGCCCCTAGTTGATATAGGCTCATGAAATTGACCGTAAATGGAGTCATATTTCAATAAATGGGCGCTATGCTCTATTGGAGCCAAATCGTTAACTGCAATTAGTTTGAGGTCATTATGAGCCTGAACCACCTGGCCAATAAGTGCTCTTGTGATGTGCCTGCCGACCCTACCAAAACCATTTATAGCAATTCTCATAAGCCATCCATCACACGTAAATTTAAAAGCTATTCCACTTCCAGTTCGAGGCTACGTAAAAGAGCGGGTCTGCCTTTAGAGTGGACTTTGAGACAGTCGAGCTTCGTTCATGAAACCCAAACGATGAAAGTGAGCATTCGATCTAATTTCGCTATCATAAATTAACTTTAAATGGCTCAACGCACAAACGAGGAGTTTTCAACTCATAGGTGAGATAATTTCGCTTAAGTATGCTAAGGTCAGAAATAAGTAATTAAGAATGCATTTTTATTACGTTGACGGTTTTCTTGGATAGCGGAATTGAGGGCTTTGGTTTTGCTATCAAACCAATAAGATTTTCAATGATCTAATAACAACAATAATTTGATAGAGAATATGTCGTTCTTAAGACTTCTTTTAGTCGTCGCTGTATTCTATGCACCATTAGTCGAGGTGAGTCACGCGGATGAAATCGACTGCGATGAACAAAATTGCCTAGTATGTCATGCTAATACTGATGAGTATCAAAGTAGCTCAGGTCATCCCTTATTTCTTTCAGTAAAACCCGCCGATTTAATCTTTTCTATTGGAGATAGGTTGGTAGATAAGGTGCTGAAAGCAAATCTCTCTATCCGGGGACCTCCGCGGTATGTGAGAGGCGAATCCGCGTGAGAATATTCAAAACATATTTCCCCTTATGCTTCTGTGTAATCCTGCTTTGTATTCAGGTTCTAGAAGTTGCTCACGCTGAAGAGCCAGATTGTGAAGACCTTCATTGTCTGGTGTGCCATGCCAATATGGACGAAGAGCACGTTAGCTCTACCCAGCTCCTCAAGACTAATTTCATTCCCCTATCTCTAAACCTTAATCATCGCGCTCTATTGCTTGATAAGGCATCTAAAGCGCTTCCCCCAATCCGTGCACCACCAAGCGGGAGCAGAGTGTAAGATGCTTTGTTTATTTAAATA
>PBXX01000075.1 GCA_002727755.1 Gammaproteobacteria bacterium
TTTTATTATTGATTAATTTTAGCATCTAATATAGCTTGTGTTGCCAATTTATCAGCAATTTCATTTCCTACATTTCCCTCGTGACCTTTGACCCAGTTCCATTCAATCTGATGCATCTTTCCCGCTTCAAGTAATTTAATCCATAGATCTTTATTTTTTACTTCCTTTTTATTGGCATTCTTCCAATTATTTTTCTCCCAGTTTATAACCCATTTTGTAATACCATCTTTTAAATACACTGAGTCAGTGTAAAGCATAACTTTGCATGGTCTTTTTAGGGCATTTAAACCCTCAATTGCCGCTCTTAGTTCCATTCTATTATTTGTTGTGTTTTCTTCGGATCCTGAAATCTTTTTTCTATTATTCTCATATATTAGATAAGCTCCCCACCCGCCATATCCAGGATTACCTGAGCATGCGCCGTCTGTATAAATTATCACCTTATTTATCATAGATTCCATAATCCGTTGAACTTGCTACTGATTGATGAAATTGCAGTTTATTATAATACTCACTTGGGTCTTTTGGCGTAACAAGAACGTTTTCATCCCTTTTATTCCAATCAACAAGGCGTGTTAGCAGGAATCTTAATGCACTACCACGACACATAATAGGTAGAAACTCAACCTCATCGTCAGTTAAATTTTTCAGTGATTTATAGCCCTTTAGTAAGTGTGAAGCTTTTGTAATATTAAATGAGTAGTCACTCTCAAAACACCAAGCGTTAATACAGATTGCTATATCAAATATATAGAATTCATCACATGCAAAATAGAAGTCAATTACGCCGGTTAGCTTATTATTCTGGAAGAAAATATTATCAGGGAAAAGATCGCCGTGAATAATGCCTTTTGGAAGATCACTTGGCCACTAAGAGTTCTTAGAGACAGTTTGCAAGTAGTCCTGTCTTTATTGAAAACAACAGAGACAAGAAATTCTAATCAGGAGACTAAGACTGAAAATTTGGTCGAAGATAATTCTGAGGAAAAAGAAGGAGTAAACATTAAAGAGCAATATGACGGTCTTGCAGAGTTAAACCTATCAAATTTTTTTAATACAAAACAAACAATTCACTTTCCTTATTCAGATGAACCAACTGTATCAATAATATTAGTGTTCTATAACCAGGCGCATTTAAGCTTACTCTGCTTAGAATCTATCGCAAAAAATGCGGACGTAAGTTACGAGGTCATTATAGTCGATAATAATTCTAATGACTCCACGACCGAACTCTTAAAAGCTCTCGAAAACGCCATCATAATTAAAAACGAAGAAAATCTAGGCTTTGTCAAAGCGGTAAACTTGGCCGCGAGACAGGCTCGAGGAAGATACTTCTTACTTCTAAATAATGATGCGACCCTGGAGCCCGACGCTCTATCAAGAGGAACAGCTGTTTTCAAAACGCAAAAAAAAGTAGGTGCTGTTGGCGGTAAGATTAAATTACTTGACGGAAGCCTTCAGGAAGCAGGAAGCATAATTTGGGACGACGGCACGTGCACTGGATATGGTCGAAACGGCAACCCAGATTCCCCAGAATTTAACTTCATGAGAGACGTTGACTATTGTTCAGGAGCATTCCTACTTACCTCAAATGAAATGTTTCACAAGCTTAATGGTCTAGATGAAAATTTTTCTCCGGCTTATTATGAGGAGACTGACTTCTGTGTTCGCATAAAGAAGAGAGGTTTTCGCGTCATTTATGAGCCAAATGCGCAGATAATTCACTACGAGTTTGCAAGCACAGGCGGCCTGCAAAAAGCAAAACTCTTGCAGGCTAAACACCAGAAAGATTTTTGTTCTAAACATATTGCTTATTTAAAAACGCAGTATAGAAATATTAGTAGAAATATAGATCACGCGAGGTTTGCCACCCAATACCCAAACGTCTTGATAATAGATGACCGGGTTCCTCATCCAGATCTCGGAGCTGGTTATCCTCGCTGCACCGATATCCTCGTTGAACTAAGTAAAATGCCAATCAATGTGACTTTCTATCCACTTCTTTACACAGATGATTCATGGACAGACATCCATTCAACGTTACCGCAAAATATCGAAGTGATGAGAGCTTTGGGCAAAGAAGGTTTACTAGAACATTTGTCGAGGCGGGAAGGATACTACCAGTTTATTCTAGTAAGCCGTAACCACAATATGGAATTTTTCAAGCACATACTTGCTGACAAAGAAAGCTTAATAGACGGCGTTAATGTTATCTATGATGCAGAAGCTCTTGCTGCCACTAGGGAAATAAAGAGACGAGCTTTAAGTCATATGCCATTAACTAAGGAAGATGAGCGTCATCTAATAGCCAGCGAAATTGAACAGACCAGCATCGCAAACTCTGTTGTCGCTGTCTCCTCAAGGGAGGCAGATATTTACAGAGAACATGGAGTAAGTAATGTGCATGTTCTCGGACATATGATTGAAGCAAACCCCGGAGACAATGCTTTTGACTGTCGTCTTGGTTTTCTTTTCGTAGGAGCATTAAGGGACGATGGCTCTCCTAACGTTGATTCGCTGCTATGGTTCTTGATAAATGTATTTCCTATCATCGAAGAACAAATTCCCGGAGCAGAGTTTCATATTGTAGGCGAGCACTCGGCTCCGTCTCTTCTTCTCGTAGACAAACCCAACGTTTTATTTCATGGCAAATTGAGAAATATAGAAGCTATTTACAATCGCTGTAGAGTTTTCATAGCACCAACGCGATTTGCTGCTGGAATACCACACAAAGTACATGAAGCATGTGAAATGGGCATTCCGTGCGTTACTTCAAAGTTATTAGCTGAACAGCTTCAGTGGACTCATGAAAAAGAGTTACTTATCGGAATAACGGCGCGGGATTTCGCTGAGCAGTGCGTTCGACTCCACGAGAACGCCGAGCTTTGGGGAAAAATAAGGGAAAATAGCTTACAGGCAATAAGAAGGGAGTGCTCCAAAGAAAAATTTAAAGATACACTTGAACAGCTATTCCTAAAATAACCTTGCTAACCTGTAAAAGACCCTTTGGAGAAATCCATTTTGTAGTTTCATCATGGATGAAAACCAAAGACATAAATTTTCCTCAAAACTCAAAAAACTTCCAAAGCGGGCTTTAAACTCAAAAGCCTGATGCGCGACTTCAACNAGGTGATCACTTTCTTTAGAGGAAAAGACAACTTCCATAATTTTCTTTCTAGACGGACGATGCTTTTCAAATTCTTTAGCGCCAATCGTGTTATTTTCGTGCTGTCGGTATTCGACGAGAGGCATATCTATGTGTATTACTCGCCCGAATGCCGAAGCGATCAGAGCCANCCACCAGTCATGCATTATTGCGGTATCAGGTATTGGAAGGGCTATTTGCGCGAGTTCTTCATTAAAGAGNGCTGTGCATCCTGTCACAAGATTACTTATAACAATGTTTGTNAATTTATTTCTTTTTATTTCAAGCCCTTGATACTCAACAAATGACTCTGCGATTANTTTCTTGCTTTCATCGACGACTTTAAGGTCAGAGTGNACCAATATCGGTACATCAGGGGATTTTTGCTCAGCATTAAGCATCTCCGACATTTGTACTTCAAGCTTTTTCTCAGTCCAAATATCATCTTGATCACACAGCATCATATATAAACGAGAAAATCCCAATGCGGTTTTCTCTTTGATGACGTACTTGATTAGTAAGCCGAAACTAGAACTCGGTCCCACATTAGAATTTATACTCGATAATTTATGGATTTTCCCCTGATTTCTCTCCACATAATGATTAATTATCTGTTCAGTAGAATCAGTTGAGGCGTCGTCTCTAATAATTATTATAAAATTAGAATAAGTTTGCTTGAGCAAAGAATCTAGTTGTTCAGCTAGGTAGTCNTCNCCATTATAGGTAGACANAAGAATTACNATTTTAGGTTCTAANTCCATCTAAGTTAAAAGTTTCGCGTCNTTAATTCCAGAGAGAATATTTCTATAATAATCTTTTCTTTCACTTGATGTTATTAACAACCATGCTGCCTTCAGAATAAATCTGCAGATGTCTCGATATTTCCAACCAGCTGGGGAATAATCTACACCATATAAATGAACTCTGTTTCTAGATGAAAAATAAGATCGTTGGGGATTATGCTGNGCCATAATGCCGGCTCGTACCAACGGATTTNAACTTCGTTCACCTATTGCGTGATATAAAACTGCCTCATCGGTACCAATNAGNTCATAACCTTTAGATTTCGCCCTAAAACACCATTCCAGATCGATATTATCAATGAAATAACTTTCCTTCATNGCACCGATTGAAGNCAAAGCATCTAAGTGNAGTAAAGTCCCCGAAGTAATCAAAAAATCAGCANTATAGTGAGAAGAACTGCCAGTAAGCTTTCTATCTGAGCGACAAATAAACTTGGAAAAGAGTTTAAAACTAGTTTGCCGCATGGTCTGAGGGTTAATTATCCGAGGTCCAATTGCAGCAATATTTGATGCAGTTTTTTCACTCGCATCAAAANAAGCATCTATCATCCTCTNTANNTACAAATCACACAANCTGCTNTCTTGATCAAATAAGAATACGAAATCATAGTTTTGCTCTTGNGCCCAAGTGATNCCAATATTTAATGCCCTAGCCAAACCTTCGTTTTTTTCTAANCATATNACAGNTTTACATTTTTCATAAACAGTGATTGAGTCTACTATGCTAGCAATTCCCTGAGTTCCGTTATCAACGATTATGAAGTCCGATTCTTTTTTCAGCTGCGAACTAAGTTCCAATAAGGCCGTTATGTCCGGATTATAAGTGACGATGATGGCACAACTTTGAGAGCAAGGTGAGATTTGCATAGTATAGTAAGCTTCTTAAGACTCCTTTTCTTCCCAAGGGAAATCCGCAGAGATTGAAATCGTTTCACCTCGGATGGTAGCCAAGTATAAGAAATACACTATGGAGCCGCACCCAATCGTCAAGCCAGTAACTACACCAGCATCAAGTATTCCGCGCCAGGGCTGAGAGAGCAATCGTACTAAAATAACAAAACAAATAATTAATCCAGTCAGCCCTAAAGAAGAGATTTTTCTTTTCCTAGTAGCATAGAAATAACTCATACAGAAAAAGGGAGCAAACACAACATGACTTAGCCTAGGATTTTTTTTCAGATACAAAGCTCTTTTTACAACCCGAGGTGCGAATCCCTGATGAAAACCTTTAATACCTTCGGCGTAAGCCATGTATGAAATGCTAAGTGCCAAAAAGCCCCAATGTTTTAATTCCATTGATCCGTCTCCAAGAGCGAGTGCCATTGGTGTAAGTCGGTAAACAGCAAATAACAAGAGTATAAGTACTCCTCCCACACCCCATATACAACCCAATAATTTCATTATCTAACCACATCTCTTGTAAACTGGAGTAAGTATAAAACAGAATGGTTAGGATACGAAAACTAGATGTGAATTGCCGATTTCAAGGAGTTTAAATCGAAAATATTTATGAAGTGAGATATTATCATTTATATAAATCGCCTTCGAAGATCAATCCAACAGAAACCAACGACAGAATAGGTATTTAAATGTCAGTACAAATCGGCGTAATTATGGACCCTATCGAGTCCATCAACTTTAAGAAAGATACCACTCTGGCTATTTTGCTGGCTGCCCAAAAACGTGACTGCATTATTTTTTATATGCGCCAATCCGACCTTTATGCAAACCAAGGAATTTCTTACGCTTCTATGAGGCCATTGTCGGTATTTGATGATGAAGCAAAATGGTTTGAATTAGGNGAAGAACAAGATAGGGATCTATCAAGTCTAGATATTATATTAATGAGAAAAGATCCACCTTTTGATNTGGACTATATTTATACGACCTATATGCTAGAGATAGCACATCGGAAAGGTGTTGTAGTGGTTAACAACCCACAAAGTTTACGAGACTGTAACGAAAAATTTTTTGCAACNCAATTTCCGCAATGCTGTCCTCCAGTTCTGGTAGCTAGCACATCTCGGCAACTTAAGGAATTTCATCAACAGCATGAGGACGTAATATTCAAACCTTTAGATGGGATGGGCGGCAGTTCGATCTTTAGAGTAAAGAAAGACGATAAGAATTTGAATGTCATCATAGAGACTCTCACAGAAGGGGGTAAACGACAAACTATGGCTCAAAAGTATCTGCCAGAAATCAAATCTGGAGATAAACGGATATTATTGATTGATGGGATACCAGTTGATCATTGTTTGGCAAGAATTCCTTCTATCGGAGAAAGCCGCGGAAATCTTGCGGCTGGCGGTAATGGCATAGTCCATGAACTGAGTGCTCGAGATCGATGGATTTGTGAACAAATTGGTCCATCTCTTCAAAAGAAAGGTTTAATATTTGTTGGAATTGATGTAATCGGAGACTTTTTAACAGAAATTAATGTTACTAGCCCCACCTGCGTGAAGGAAATAGATCAAGTTGTCGACCTAGATATTCCAGGCAAACTCATTGAGAGTTTGTTAAAAAAATTACCTCAGCATTGATCTAACTAGGTAAATGACTACGACTTAATTAAAGCAAAATATGCATAAAGATCGCTTTGGCTATACTTTGTTCCTTTCCATCAGTTTTCATTTAATAATTCTGATAGGTCTCAGTCTAGAAATTACTCAAAGAAAAGTTGATTATCTTGGTTCCAATTTAAAAAGTAACCCGAAAAGTGACAATTTTTCGGTCGAACTAAAAAGCTTAGCATTACAAATGATCAACCGACCTAGCTTGGATTCTATGATCGCGGAGCTTAAAAATAAAATCAGTGACCAAAATCAAGACCTGAGAATTCGACCCAGACGCGAAACAATAACCGCTGTTTCTGCCCAAAGCAAACAAGCTCTCTACCTTAAAAAGTGGCGCGAACGAGTCGAAGAGGTGGGAAATTTGCACTACCCGGACGAGGCTAGAAACAACAAAGTATTTGGGAGTCTACGAATTTTAGTTGCAATTCGAGTTGATGGTCATGTGGATGATTTTCGTATAATGGAAAGCTCAGGCTCTCAAATTCTAGATGAGGCTGCAAAGAAGATTGTTGGGCTGGCTGCTCCTTTTGAACCTCTTCCTGAGGAAATCAGTTTTGATACTGATATACTTGAAATAGTTAGAACTTGGCGTTTTCATGAAGGAATTTCCTTAAAAAGTATTGAATAATCTATTTAATGTTTAGAAGTCAAAATTATAGTTCGCTTGAAAATCAGTTTCTTCTAGCAATGCCCCAACTAGGGGGTTCCTACTTCGAAGATTCAGTAACATACTTATGGAAACACACCGAAGAGGGAGCGATTGGAATAGTCATCAATAAACCACTCCAGTATACGGAAATGGATATCTTCAAGGAATTAAAAATCAAATGCATAGAGGAGCAAAAATCTGTTATTCAGCGCCAAGTGTTATCGGGAGGTCCTGTTGAAAAAGACAAAGGCTTTATTATTCATGATTCTAAGAATGAGTGGGAATCTTCTATAAGCATTACACCAGAGATAAAAATCTGCACATCTAAAACTATTTTAGAGGATATCGCCATCGGGAAAGGACCAGAAAATTACCTGATTGCACTTGGGTGTGCTGGCTGGGATGCCGGACAACTAGAACAAGAGATCAAAGAAAATTCATGGCTTACCGTTCCTGCCATTCCTCGTTTAATTTTTTCTCAAAATCATGCATCTAAATTTACCAAAGCTGCGGACATCTTGGGTGTCAATATTCACCAGCTGCCTAGAGAAGCCGGGCATTCATAATTTTTGTAAACTTTATTATGGTTATCAATAGACTGCCAACCGATTGCTCTAAGCCAGTGACTGTAATGTCATTTGACTATGGTACAGAAAAAATAGGCATTGCTATTGGGCAGAGTATTTCATCTACTGCCGAGCCATTAACCATTATCAGAGCAAAAGATGGCATCCCTAACTGGTCAGAGATCACCGGTTTGACTGAAAGTTGGAGGCCTAACTATTTTGTTGTGGGACTGCCGTACAATTTGGATGGATCTGATAGTAAACTCCTTCAAAGGGCATTAAAATTTGCAAAGCGGCTTAACGGCCGGTTTAATATTCCTACTTTTGGAATCGACGAAAGGTTGTCATCTAAAGCCGCCGCAGAAAAGTTTAAAGCAGGAAATCCTAAAAACTCTGTTAGAAAAGAAATAGATGACGTAGCTGCCCAAATCATTCTGGAAACTTGGTTTTCCGAGTACAACAAGAAAACGNCTGTGGACCAGGCACGNTAATCCAGCCGCTGCGANTTAAAGTGCCTATGCACTATAGTAATTTACCGAATAGAAAAACAGTATAATCAGGAAAATGGAACTTATATCATCCAGCATTTCAAACATCCGTGCCTTGGAGGCGAAATACGGTCGTCCGCAAAACTCGGTTCGCTTATTGGCTGTCAGCAAAAAGAAATCAAAAGAGCATATTCTACGGGCAGTAAATAGCGGCGTTTTCGATTTCGGCGAAAATTATGCTCAGGAAGCCCTTGAAAAAATAAAGACCCTAAAAGGGTATAAATTAACCTGGCACTATATAGGGCCCATACAGTCAAATAAAGCAGCGAAAATAGCTCAGAATTTCGACTGGGTTCAAAGCTTGGACAGGGAAAAAATTGCCGTAAAGTTAAACGAGAATCGGGGAAGCAAACATAATGCTTTAAATATTTGTATACAGGTTAACGTTTCTGAAGAAAGTACAAAATCAGGTGTGGCTATAAACCAGGCAGAGGACCTATGCGGGATAGTAGAAAATTTGCCAAATTTAAATTTGAGAGGCCTTATGGCAATTCCAGCTCCTGAGCCAAATTTTCAACTCCAGAGAGAGAAATATAAAGAACTCTCGAATAAGTTTAATGACCTTAAGAAAATTTATCCAAGTATAGATGTATTATCTATGGGTATGAGTAATGACTATGAGGCNGCTATAGCCGAGGGCTCAACTATGGTTCGACTGGGTACTGCACTGTTTGGCGCTAGACTGTAAATCAGATTATCCTGAGAGAGCTTAATGGGATAGAATACTCAAAGAGCAGTCTGTTACAACTTCGATGAGAAAATGAGGTTAACTTGAAAGAAACAGTNGTTGGCTTTATAGGCGCAGGAAATATGGCGGGTAGTATTATCCGCGGGTTAATCGACGCAGGGAAGAAACCTGAATCTATTTTTGTCACGGACATAGACGACAAAAAACTCCAATCTATAACTGCTGAAACAAGGGTCAATTCTGCTGCAACACAAAAAATATCCTCATTAGCTGACGTTCTGATTTTAGCGGTAAAACCGCAAGTTATGAAATCAGTTTGNCAGGAATTAACAAATATAGATACTGTTCAACTTGTAATCTCGGTAGCAGCTGGAATTAAGATNACTCAGATGGAGCAATGGTTAAATAGCGAGACAGCAATAGTTCGCTGTATGCCAAATACCCCAGCATTGGTAGGTGAGGGCGCGACTGGTTTATTCGCTAATAAGTTAGTAAATGATCATCAAAGAACATTAGCGCAGTCGATCATGGGATCAGTAGGGTTAACATCTTGGATGAAAAATGAGAAAGACATGGATACAGTCACCGCATTGTCTGGAAGCGGGCCCGCATATTTTTTCCTGCTAATGGAGGCCATGCAAGAGGTTGCTCAAGAACTAGGTTTGAAAAAGGACGTCGCAGAGAATCTAATTTGTCAGACCGCCATCGGTGCATCTAAGCTAATTCAANAATCCAATGACTCGAGTCTTATACTGCGAAAAAAAGTGACATCNCCNGGNGGAACAACTGAAAAAGCAATTAGTGTGTTTGAACNCGGGAATATAAGAGGTTTGGTGCGCGATGCTCTCATTGCGGCTAGAGACCGTTCGATTGAGCTATCGGAGGACTTATCAAATTAACGAGATTAGGCTATGGGACAAGTCGGAAGTGCGCTAGCACAAATATTTAACACTATTGCAGGTCTCTATCTACTATTCGTAGTTGCTAGATTTCTTTTGCAATTGGCAAAAGCTGACTTTTACAATCCAATATCTCAGGCCGTATTNAGAGCGACTGATCCCGTGGTCCGAATTTTTAGGAGCTTCATCCCTGGATACAAGGGCTTAGATTTCTCCAGTCTAATTCTTGCCTTTATCGTCCAGTTCATTGCCATTTCTGTAACGATCCTTCTATATGGCGGCGCTATTCCATCTGTCGGTTTCATTATTACTTGGAGTTTTATCGGAGTATTAAACTTCATTATCTTGTTTTATTACTATGCTCTCATAGCTTCTATCGTAATGTCATTCGTCATGATGTTTTCTGGCAATATGAATCCTCATCCAATACTTTTATTAGTTTGGCAAATAACTGAGCCTATAATGGCGCCTTTCAGAAGAGTAATTCCACCAATGGGAGGATTAGACTTTTCACCAATATTTATCTTCCTAATTATTGGCTTAATTCGTAATTTCATTTATCAAACGTTCGGCGTAAACGAACAAATAGCGCTAGTGGTGATAGGCCTTTAGGCAGTTCTCTAAACACTTTAGTGTAAAAAGATAGAACTTGGAGCGAAGAATCCAGCGACATGAATGACTCTTTAACAAAAAACTCTGTTGGTATTGTCAAGCCAGAGAAACTTCATTTCAACAATNCCCTTGAATTAAAAAGCGGAAGAGTTTTACCTGCATTTGATTTGATTTTTGAAACTTATGGCGAACTCAATGCGAGTAAGTCGAACGCNATTCTAGTGTGCCACGCTCTCAGTGGGGACCATCATGCGGCCGGATTTCACTCCTCCGAAGACAAAAAAGCTGGATGGTGGGATGCCTGCATTGGACCTGGAAAAGCGATTGATACAAATGTTTTCTTTGTGGTGTGCCCAAATAATCTGGGAGGCTGTGCCGGAAGTACTGGTCCAGCAGTGATAAATCCTGAAACTGGCAATTTTTTTGGACCAGATTTCCCTGTCGTNACAGTGAGTGACTGGGTAAATAGTCAAGCAATGCTGGCTGATAAACTTAGAATCTCAAAATGGGCGGCGGTCATNGGCGGAAGCTTAGGTGGAATGCAAGTGCTGAGATGGGCAATAAGTTACCCAGAGCGATTNCATAGCGCGATTTGTATTGCTGCAGCGCCNAAACTCTCGGCTCAGAATATTGCCTTCAATGAGGTGGCCCGCCAATCTATCACTAACGATCCTGATTTCTGCGATGGTCGTTACTTAGAGAAAGGAACCTATCCAAAGAGAGGTCTTACCCTAGCTCGTATGGTTGGGCATATTACATATCTTTCAGACAATGCTATGCGCGCAAAATTCGGAAAAACAGTCTCGGATTTCGAAAAGGAAGGCGATAATTTTGGTCGGGATTTACGGGACGGAAAACTAAGCTTTGGCTTTAATGTAGATTTTGAGGTCGAAAGTTATTTGCACTATCAAGGTGAGCGCTTTTCTAAAAATTTTGATGCCAACACGTATCTATTGATGACTAAAGCTCTTGATTACTTCGATCCCTCTTCTGATTTTAACGGTGATCTAAGTAAAGCTTTTTCTGCTTCCAACTGTAAATTTTTGCTCGTCTCGTTTAGTACAGACTGGCGCTTTCCCCCTGAACGTTCCAGAGAGATAGTCAATGCCCTGTTAAAAACAAGAAAAGAAGTCAGTTATCTAGAGATAGAAGCAGATCAAGGCCATGACGCTTTTTTGATGCCTATTCCTCGATATACAAGTGCTTTAAAGTCTTATTTGTATAGGTTACAAGACGAGATTGAAAACAATGCGCCCTGACCTAGAAATTATTCAAAAATGGATAGAACCTAAAAGTAGAGTCCTAGATTTAGGATGTGGTGATGGAGCCCTACTAACACTTTTAAAAAAGAACAAAAGGGTAGACTCTATTGGTCTTGAAATTGACGCAGCCAACATACAACACTGTATAAAGAATGGCGTAAATGTTATTGAACAAAATCTAGACAAAGGTCTTTCAAATTTTGAAACTGACAGTTTTGATACCGTAGTGCTAACACAAACACTCCAAGCCCTAAGTAGTCCGGATAAATTGATTGAAGAAATGCTGCGTATTGGGAAGAGAGGTATTGTTACCTTTCCCAATTTCGGAAATTGGAGAAGTCGCATTTACCTGGCGTCTAAAGGAAGAATGCCTATTTCAAAATTTATGCCTTACCAGTGGTATAACACTCCAAACATACATTTTTGTACTGTCAAAGACTTTGATGAGCTTTGTGCTAACAAGAAAATTAAAGTATTGACGAGAATGGTAGTTGACGCCAAACACAAGAGAAATTTGGGAATTGGGATATTACCCAATTTATTGGGAGAAACTGCAATTTATCACCTCACACGCAAAAAGAAGAGAAATTAATGGCCCGTATAGTACTTGCTAGCAGTAACAGAGGTAAGCTAAAAGAATTTAAATCAATACTCAAGTTGCCTGATACTGACCTAATTGCTCAATCTGAATTTGGCGTAGTCGATGCAGAGGAAACAGGTTGTACTTTTGTCGAAAACGCTTTAATCAAAGCTCGACATGCGACCAGTGAAACCGAACTACCCAGTATAGCCGACGATTCCGGATTAGAAGTCGATGCTTTACATGGGAAGCCTGGTGTATTCTCAGCACGCTTTGCTGGAGTTGAAGGGAGGGGCAGTGATGCTGCAAATAATTTAAAATTGTTGGCCGCTATGGAAAAAGTGCCTGAAACAAAGAGAACTGCTAGATTTTACTGTGTGATAGTTTTTTTAAGACACAAAAATGATCCAACACCCATCATATGCACCGGCGTATGGGAAGGTTTCATTCTCTCTCGCGAAGCAGGCGTTAATGGTTTCGGATACGATCCTCTATTTTATGTTCCCTCTCAGAAGTGTACTTCAGCCGAGCTCGATCCTAAGATCAAAAATTCTTTAAGTCACAGAGGTCAAGCGCTAAATAAGTTTATAAAATGTTGGAACAACCTCCCCTAAGCCTTTACATACACATTCCTTGGTGTATCAAAAAGTGTCCTTACTGTGATTTTAACTCACATCAAGTCAATGGGTCTTTTGAAGANGATAANTACACAAATAAACTTTACGATGACTTCTTAGTAGAACTNAATAGGCTGGGTGACNAAAATAGAGAACTTNAATCGATTTTTATTGGAGGAGGNACGCCAAGCTTATTCAAGGGAGANTCATTTCATTTTCTTTTNACAAGAATTAAAAGTCANCTTAAATTCAGTGGAAATATAGAGATCACTATAGAGGCGAACCCTGGTGCAGTCGATAGCGAGAAGTTTCGGGCTTACTTTGATGCCGGGATAAACCGTATATCCTTAGGTGTTCAGAGTTTTGATGACAAATACCTATCAAAGCTTGGACGAATCCATACTAGCGGTGACGCAATCAAATCTATAGAAGTAGCAAAATCTGCCGGATTCGAAAATATAAACTTGGACATAATGCATGGGTTGCCAGAGCAATCTATAGAAGCTGCAGTTGAGGACTTACGAATTGCTATAGAACAAAGTCCCTCACACATAAGCTGGTATCAATTCACAATCGAGCCCAATACATATTTCTATAATTACCCCCCTAAATTGCCGAGTGAAAATATTCAAGATGGTATATTTGAAAAAGGAACCAAAATTTTGAGCACTCATGCTTTTTCTCAGTATGAGGTTTCAGCGTTCGCTCAAAATTCTAGGAAATCCTTTCACAACCATAACTATTGGTCGTTTGGAGACTATCTGGGTATTGGTTCGGGAGCTCATGGTAAACTAACATTACTGAACGAAAATAAATTAATTAGGACCAATAAGCCTAAGCGACCTGACCATTATATGAACCATGCTGTCGACTCTGCGACACAATTGAGGGAAATTTCCACTGAGGAACGAACTATTGAGTTTCTTATGAATGCTCTGAGACTGAAAGAAGGGTTTAGTCAAAATTTATTTGAAGTAAGAACAGGTAATGAATTTTCAGTGATATCTAGTAAGATATCAAAGCTCATTGAAAGTGGATTCATTGAAACCAATAAAATCCACGGAGAAGATTTCTATTGCGCCTCTAATAAAGGGTATAGATTCCTTAACACTTTACTCGGAGAATTTCTGTAAGCATGGATTTGAAGAAGATGTCTTNCTATAAGTGTACAGTCGAGTCGCCTATAATTTCTATTGATGAGGCTAACAGATTANTACAGTTTATTCCTTCATGGACACTTAATAATNGCGAATTCCCGCATAGGCTANCACGAGAATTTATGTTCAAAAATTTTAANGATGCGGTTAAATTTTCCGTTAAAATTGCTGAGTTAGCAGACGAACAGGATCATCATCCAAAATTAATAATCGAGTGGGGTAAAGTNAGTATTTTTTGGTGGACTCATTCNATTAAAGGTCTTCACTTGAATGACTTTATAATGGCAGCCAAAGCGGATGCCTTAGCTCTGTCTATGAAGTGAGTTTTCNGTAATNANATATGTCNAATGAAACGAAATCNTTAATGTCNNAACTTAACGCNATNGTAAGCCTACCTAGCGTNAGTTCTGCTATCCCAAAANTAGATACNAGCAACGCCGANGTTATNGAGTTTTTAGCNAATTCTTTTGATTCTCTGGGGTTTTCCTGNGAGATAATTCCTTGCAATACAAGCAAGCAAAAACTTAACCTAATAGCCACCTACGGAACAGGGCCGGGAGGTTTGGTTTTATCTGGTCATACGGATACTGTGCCATTCGACGAGAAACTATGGAAATTTGATCCTTTTAAAGCCACCGAGTCTGANGGCAAAATATATGGGCTAGGGATCACAGACATGAAAGGTTTTTTCCCAATTGTTTTAGAGAGTATAAAGCCTTTACTGAAAGAAAAATTTAAAGAACCTTTGATCGTCTTAGCGACAGCCGATGAGGAAACATCAATGCAGGGCGCTCGCACCATCGCTGAAATTGGACGCCCNGTAGCNAGGGCAGCGGTCATTGGTGAGCCTACTGGCTTGCAACCAGTAAAAGCCCACAAGGGAATGATGATGGACTCTATTCGATTAATTGGTAAAAGCGGTCATTCATCGGATCCTACTCTTGGAGTNAACGCGCTGGATGGAATGCATAGAGTTATAACAGACTTGATGCTTTACAGAGACGAGCTACGAGACAAGTATAGTTCAAATCTTTTTTCTGTACCCCAGCCAACCCTAAATTTGGGATGCATNCATGGCGGCGATAATCCAAATCGAATATGTGGTGAATGTGAGCTTAAGTTCGATATNAGACTGACACCCGGGATGAATATAGATTCTGTCCGCTCAGANATANATACAAGGTTAAAAAANATAACAGAGCCTCTCAATCTTAGCTTCGAAATGAATNCGGTCTTTACGGGAATACCNGCTTTTTTTGCAAAAGAAAATAGCGANCTNTTGAAAACTGCGGAAGCTCTTACAGGTCATAATGGAATAACTGTAGGTTTTGGAACTGAAGGTCCATTTTTGCGTGATCTAGGTATGGATACGATTGTTATGGGGCCAGGCAATATAGATCAGGCTCATAAACCNGATGAATATATGTCGATTGATATGATCAACCCTACTATAAAAATTTTACGACAGCTAGTGTCAGATTATTGTTTAAACTTNAAGTAACAGAGATTTTCATATTCGAAATTTGTACTATTAAGTTGCTAAACAGAGATGGTTACTAAAAGACCCTCAGCGCCTGTCCAAAACACAAATATTGTANTCATGACCCTCACTACNTANTGCNTTGAAACTTTTATTCGAAATTTCAATCCAGTCCGCTTCATCAAACCCCTCTAAGTAAGTATCACCNTCAACAAATGAGTTGACTCTTGTTAAATATAGTCGATTAGCTAAAGGAAAGGCTTCCTTATAAATTTGAGCTCCGCCAATCACAAAAATCTCATTNNCCCTTGCAGTCGCTAAACATGATTTCGCAAGATCGAGTGCGCTTTCAAATGAGTCCGCAATTTTTATCCCGTCGCTTCCAACTTCTCCGCGCCTGGTCACAATAATATTGGTACGACCAGGCAAAGGGCGNCCTATTGAATCCCAAGTCTTTCGGCCCATAATNATAGGGCAGCCTAANGTGGTNTCTTTAAAGTGCTTTAAGTCACCGGGGAGANTCCAAGGTANTCCATTNTCTTTACCAATAACACCGTTTNTACTCATCGCGCATATCANTGCTAATCGCATAGTCTNAACTCAAACTGAGAACGGGTAATCTATGGCATCATGGTGCTGATATCCCTCGACTGAAAAATCATCAAGGGAAACCCAAGTCTCTATATCTCNGAGAGATTGGATCTCTGGATTAATTACCAACCGCGGAGACGAATAAGGTTTTCTTTTTAACTGTACATCTCTCATAAGAGTAATTTGATCCTCATAAATGTGTGCATTNACAATTTTATGGTACGCCTTTCCAGGTTTCTTACCNGTAATCTGAGCGATTAATGCGAGCAAAGTGAATACNTGTATTTGATTAAAGTTTAGTCCCAAGGGGACGTCACAAGATCTCTGATAACTTGTCAGAAAAAGCTCGTTATCAACTAGAGAAAAAGTATGAGTATGCATGCAAGGACGTAGGCAGCCTAACTCAAACTCTCCTGGNTTATAAAATGTGAGAATTTCGCCTCTATCGTCAACGCTTGCGGTAAGATTATCTACAATCTTAGTCAGTTGATCNANGACAGTGCCATCAGGTTTAGCCCAAGATCGACCTTGGACACCATAGACTCTCCCCATGTCATCTTTCCCTTGCCTNGCTGGATTTTGCAGCCAAGACTGGTTTTCATTAGCATTTGCATCCCAAGTCTTTGTTCCTAATGCTCGAAAGTCAGCTGCATTATCATAGCCNCGAAGATATCCCAGAAGTTCTGCAATTGCAGATTTCCAGTAACTTTTCCTTGTAGTAATCAATGGAAACTCATTCTTCGCAACGTTATAGACCATGTCCGCATCAATTATGGTCAGGCACTTTTTACCGGTGCGCTTGTTNAGAATCCATTTGCCGTCATCAATAATCCTTTGACAAAGATTTAGGTATTGAAGCATTANTTAAAATNTCCTTTATAACTAGNGTTTACTGGTATGGTGACTACTACGATATGCCAAGAGAANCAACAATAAGCCAACAAAAACCATAGGCAAGGAAAGCAATTGTCCCATGGTTAACCAATCAAAAAATAAAAATCCTATTTGAAGGTCAGGCTCCCTGAAAAATTCTATAAAAAATCTAAAAACACCGTAGAAAAAGGCAAATACGCCAGACACAGCCATTCGCGGCCTTTGCTTAGATGAAAACCACCAAACAATGANGAATAGAATTATTCCTTCCAAAGCGAGCTCATATAATTGAGAGGGATGTCGTGCGAGGTCATCTACATGAGGAAATATCATTCCCCAAGAAACTTCGGTAGGACGACCCCAAAGTTCGCCTCCAATAAAATTTCCAAGACGTCCCGCACCAAGACCGAAAGGCACACAGGGCGCTACAAAATCTATAGACTCCCAAAACTCCTTCTTAATCGACTTTGAATAGAAGAAGACAGCAACTATAACGCCCAAGAATCCGCCATGGAAAGACATTCCACCTTCCCAAACACGAAATAGCCAAAGAGGGTCTCCTAAAAACCTATCAAAATTATAGAAAAATACAGAGCCCAACCGTCCGCCTAAAACAGCGCCCATCGAACCATAGAAAACTAAATCTGATATCTGGTCTTTAGACCATTCATAGTTAAATTTATCCTTTCGAGAGTTAGCAAGTATCCAAGCACCTCCAAAGGCAATAAGATACATAACACCGTACCAATGGATTTTAATTGGTCCAATACTAATTGCGACCGGATCAAACTGAGGGAAGACGAGCATAACTGACTATTTCCAAACTATTAAATGTTATACTTCCTAAAACGTATTACTCTTAGTATAACAATATTGTGAAGCTTCTAAACAACTAGACCCGATTGAAAACTTAAGAATAAGTGCATGTGTCTAATAACGTTCGCATACCGTGTCAATGATAAGTACCCGCTAGTTTTATCAGCAAACAGAGATGAATTTTTCTCCCGAAAATCAAGAGAAGCACAATTCTGGAAAGATGAGGTGGGCTGCTCAAACCTCCTTGCGGGCAAGGATTTAGAAGCCGGGGGCACCTGGATCGGGGTAACAAAGAGCGGGAAATTTGCGGCAATAACCAACTTAAGGAGCAATTCAGGGGACGATCAAGCTTCTCTTTCCAGAGGTGCACTTACCTTAGAATACCTGACTGGTAAAGAATCACCCCTTAATTTTGCAAAAACAATAGTTGGAAACCTTTCTAGTTACAGAGGTTTCAATCTTTTACTCGGGGACAAACAAGAAATAGTGTTTATGAACAGTAAGGAAAAATCAATATTATCCCTCGAGCCTGGTGTCTATGCCTTCTCAAATAATACCCTTAATTCGAACTACCCTAAGGTAGTCAAAGGTAAAGATAAACTCGCCAAACTCGTAAATACTGAAACAGAATTAAATCCCGATCTTCTGATTGATATGATGAGAGATCGAACGACCGCGGCTGATAATTCTCTTCCAAGCACAATTTTATCGAAAGCTCTTGAAAAAAAACTGTCTGCGATTTTTGTTTCAGATACCGACCGAAATTACGGTACTCTCTGCACAACTGCTTTTGTTACCAACTCCAGCGGGAAAACTCAATTCATTGAACAGAATTACGATGAGCTCGGATGCCCAACCAGAAGTCATTATTTTGAATATTCACAGCCTAGCATTACAAATTAATCTAACTTGAATGACAAAAACTAAAATAGAGCGAACTGCGAATCCGCTTAATAAAACATTTTAATTAGTTCTTGATGAGCGGAGCACCCTATCTACACCAGAATTATACAGCATCAGATCCACTTCTTTTCTAACCGCATGCATATCATCCATTTCTAATACGCTATCTAAAAGATCTCTTGCAGAGAGGTAAGTTATACTTCTAATTACTGATTTGACCTTAAGCAATGCTGCACTATTCATCGATAGAATATCAAAACCCATTGCCATTAGAAGAACAGCGGCACCTGGATCCCCCGCCATTTCACCACAAATGCTTATCGGTTTCCCCTCAAGTTTCACTTCCTTAACGATGTAATTTAACGCACCTAAGACCGCTGGATGAAAAGCGCTGTAAAGCGCTGCCACTCTTGGGTTATTTCTGTCTACAGCCAACAGATATTGAGTCAGATCGTTACTTCCCACGGAAATAAAGTCTACTAAGTTAGCGAGCGCTCTTGCTTGATAAACGGCGGCTGGCAGCTCAATCATTACTCCAATTGGAGGAAATTTTATCGACAGNCCCTCTTGTCGCAGTTCACGATGNGCTCGTTTTATCAATTNAATTGCCGCATNTACCTCTCCAACGTTACTTATCATCGGCAGCATGATTTGCAGATTTTCTAGTTTATAGCTTGCTCTGAGCATTGCCCTAATCTGTGAAATAAAAATCTCTGGNTGGTCCANAGTCACACGGATGCCTCTCCAACCTAAGAATGGGTTGGCCTCTTTAATCGGGAAATAAGGTAAATCCTTGTCCCCACCNACATCCAANGTCCGCATAGTTACTAAATTTGGAGCGAATGATTCTAATTGCTGCCGATAAATTAAGGTTTGTTCTTTTTCAGAAGGNAATCGCTCACTCAAAATAAAAGGTACCTCTGTGCGAAACAAACCAACACCCTCTACGCACCGATCAACCGAGTGAATGGTATCTGACATGAGGCCAGTATTTATCCATAAATGCACTTTATGTTTGTCTTTGGTTTCACAAGGAAAATCTTTTAGATCTTCTAATCCGGCAATAAATTGGTCTTGCTCGATTATTGCTTCAGTATAATCCTTGAGTAAAAGTTCTGTTGGGTTACTAATAACGTTTCCCTTATTTCCATCCAATACAATTTTTTTGCCATCTACAAGGTGCAGAGGCAAATCAGTCACGCCCATTACAGTGGGTATGCCCATTGTCCTGGCCAATATCGCAACATGAGAGTTTCCTGCCCCCTTAATTGAAACAAGTCCCTTCAGATTGCTAAGAGGTACATCTGCAATCATCGAGGGTGTGAGTTCGTTGCTAACCAAAATGGCGTTGTTAGCATATTTCGGGGTGAAAGGTTTTTTCTTCTGTAGATATAATAAGACTCTGCTAAATAAGTCTTTAATATCTGCAGAGCGATCTCGCAGATAATCATCC
>PBXX01000076.1 GCA_002727755.1 Gammaproteobacteria bacterium
TGGACCAGTTCATTACAAAAACTAGGTCGAGGGCTGGGATTGAAATGGCACCCACTCATCGAATTGGAGTCTCTAAGGTTTTGGCTGCCCTCAGACGAGGGGAAGTTGTGGGAATACTTCCAGATCAAATCCCTCCAGCTGAAGGTGGACGATTTGTCCCTTTCTTTGGAGAGCCTGCACTTACGATGACTCTGCCTAGTAAGCTAATTCAAAAAACAAAGGCAAAGGTTTTCTGTGGGTTTGCCCAGCGTTTACCTAACGCGCGAGGTTACAAAATTATCGTTGAGGAAGCGATGAGTGACATTTATAGTGAAGACCTTGATGAATCAATCATGGCTCTAAATAGTTCTATTGAAAAAACCATAATGAAGTCAGTGGAACAATACTCATGGGAATATAAGCGTTTTCGCCGCAGACCAGATGGTTCAAGATTTTACCAATGATTTCATTCGATTTTATCGCCGCCAAAACATGGGAGTGAATAGAACCAATAGGGTAAATACCTCTAGTCGCCCCAGAAGCATTGCAAAACACAAAATCCACTTTGCTTGGGTTGGTATAGATTCGTAAGTCGTCGACACGTCTGCCAGACCAGGTCCTAAATTATTAATACATGATCCCACCGCGCTAAATGCAGTTATTATATCTAATCCAGTCGCGACTAGCGCAAGTAGCATAACTAGGAATGCCATGACGTAAACAGCGAAAAACCCCCATACCGACTCAATTACTCTATCTGGCACAGGATTTCTACCAAGCTTCACAGGGATAACTGCTTTGGGGTGAATTAAACGCTGTACTTCCCTGATACCTTGTTTGAAGATCAGCAATATTCGTATAACCTTCATTCCCCCACCAGTTGAACCTGCGCACGCACCAATAATGGCTGCGTATAAAAGTAGGTATGGTAAAAAAAGCGGCCAAGCATTGAAGTCAGCCGTTGTAAAACCGGTTGTTGTTGCGAAAGAAACAACCTGAAATACACCTTTAACTAAAATTTCGAAAATATTTGAGTAAACCTCTGAAAAATAGAGAATCAAAATAGTGACTACTGATACGCTAAGTAAAATAAATGAGTAAAAGAGAAATTCTGGATCTTGTAAATAGTGCTTGATCGATCTAGTTTGCCACGCGGTAAAATGCATCGCAAAGTTAACACCAGCAATGAACATGAAAATGACAGCTACACTTTCAATCGCTGAACTTTCAAAGTAAGCAATACTTTGGTCATGTGTTGAGAAACCACCTATGGCAATGGTTGTGAAACTATGGCTGACAGCGTCAAAAAGATTCATACCTGCGAACCCATAAGCTATAGCGCAAATTACGGTCAAGGCCAGGTAAATGTACCAAAGCGCTTTTGCCGTCTCAGCTAATCGGGGTAGAAGTTTATTATCTTTAATAGGTCCCGGACTCTCAGCACGATAGAGTTGCATTCCGCCTATTCCCAGCATTGGCAATAGAGAAATTGCTAGCACGATGATACCCATGCCCCCTAACCATTGTAGTTGTTGGCGATAAAAAAGAAGGGANTTTGGCAAATCGTCTAANCCTGAAATTACCGTTGCTCCTGTTGTTGTTAAGCCAGACAGAGACTCAAATATCGCGTCTGTGACGGATAAATTAAGCGCAGAAGAGAATATAAAAGGCAGACAACCAGCAACGCCGAGCACCGTCCAGAATAATGTAACAATTAAAAACCCATCTCGTGTGCCCAGTTCTCGGCCAGTCTTGTTTCTCGTAGAAATAAAAAGTAATCCTCCAATGCAAAAAATGATAGCGGTGGAACTTAAGAACGAGAACAACATCCCATCTTTATANAATAAGGATACAAATACTGGGAGAAGGTTAGCCAGAATGCTGAAAAGCATTAAGAGTGCGCCTAAAATTTTAAGAATTATGGATGCGTGCATTTTTTAAAAAAAGCTAAAACCAACCTGGAACAGTCGTTCTACTTGCGGAATCATTTTTCGATCAACTAAAAACAAAATCACATGGTCGTCAGTTTCAACGACTGTATCATCATGAGCGATGAGCACTTCGTTGTTTCGTACTATTGCTCCGATCTTCGCTCCCTCTGGAAGTTCTATTTCATCGATGGTNCTTCCAATNACCTTGGANGAACTAGAGTCTCCATGAGCTATAGCTTCCATAGCTTCAGCTGCTCCTCTTCGAAGAGAATGAACTTTTACAACATCTCCTCTNCGTACGTGGGTTAAAAGACTACCAATCGTAGCTTGCTGCGGAGAGATGGCAATGTCTATTTGTCCGCCTTGCACTAGATCAACATATGCTGGGTTGTTGATTATCGTCATCACTTTTTTAGCGCCAAGTCTCTTTGCTAAGAGAGAGGACATTATGTTGGCTTCATCATCGTTTGTAAGAGCTAGAAAAACATCAGTGTCTTCGATATTCTCCTCAATGAGTAACTCTTGGCTGGATGCCTCACCGTTGAGAACGATAGCACTGTTTAAACTTTCAGATAGATATTTACATCTTTCCTCGCTATGTTCGATGATTTTTACTTGATATCGCTCTTCAATGGATTCTGCCAAACGTAAGCCTATGTTCCCGCCGCCAGCAATAATCAGTCTTTTGTACGGCTTGTCGAGTTTTCTTAGTTCGCCAATACAGCTTCTAATGTGTTCTTTGGCAGCAACAAAAAACACCTCATCATCTGCCTCGATGACTGTTGTTCCCTCTGGCATGATAGGACGGTCCTTCCTAAATATCGCGGCAACTCTTGTGTCTATATTAGGCATATGCTCCCTGAGTAGCCTAATTTCATGACCAACCAAGGGACCACCATAAAATGCCTTTACAGCAACTAGTTGAGCACCACCTTCGGCAAAATCTAAAACCTGAAGTGACCCCGGCAGATCGATGAGTTTTTCCATATAGTTGGATACTATATGCTCTGGGCTGATAACGTCGTCGACTGCCACACCGTGTTTGCCAAACAATTCTTCACTGATCAANTAGTCTGAAGATCTAATGCTGCAAATCTTTTTGGGAGTTTGAAACATCGAGTGCGCTACCCTGCATGCGACCATGTTGACTTCATCATTGTCAGTAATGGCGATCATCATGTCTGCATCTTCTCCCCCCGCACGCCTTAGTACTTCTGGATGAGAGGCGTGGCCTACAACTGTTCCAATATCGATACGGTCTTTTAGTTCACGAAGCTTGTTGGCATCAGAGTCGACGACAGTTATATCGTTTGCCTCACTGGTTAAAGTTTCAGCAAGTGTGCAGCCGATTTGATTTGCGCCCAATATAATAATGTTCATCGTAAGAGTGCTCGGTACTTCAATAAAAGCGCTGAGTTAAGATTTACTAAGTAGAGAATAAAAAAAACCGTCGTGATCTTTTTTATCACCGGTCAGTAGCTGTCTACCATAATCACATTCTACTCCCCAATCGGCCGTGATGCCTTCATATTTAGCGTTATCAGTTCTTTTTAAGAAGTTCTTTATTTGAGAGTCGTTTTCACGGGGTAAGATTGAACAAGTCGTATAAAGGAATAGCCCATCAGGTCTCAAACATTGCCAGAGGGAATCCAGCATCATTGCTTGTATCTTTGTAAGCGCTTGAA
Source organism: Gammaproteobacteria bacterium (assembly GCA_002727755.1). GTDB lineage: Bacteria > Pseudomonadota > Gammaproteobacteria > Pseudomonadales > Pseudohongiellaceae > UBA9145. The sequence goes on from PBXX01000076.1 coordinate 3,596, forward strand.
TGTCCTCTTCTCTTCGAAGGATCTTTATGTCTGGGTGACGCCTAATCACACCAGAACCGGAGCAAGGGGCATCTAAAAGTATTCTATCGAAAAGGCGCCCGTCCCACCATTTGCTGGGTTTCGTTGCGTCCCCTCTAATTAATGATGCCTTTAAGCCGGAACGAAGCAGGTTTTCGCGAGTTTTTTGCAGCCTTGGTTCAGATTCATCCAGGGCAACCACCTCTGTTAGCAAACGCTCACTCTCAATAATAGCGCAAGTTTTCCCTCCAGGNGCAGAGCAGGCGTCAAGAACTCTTACTTTTGGCTTCAAATTAAGTAACTCTGGCACTAATTGAGATGATTCATCTTGTATGCTCACCCAACCATCGTAAAATCCCGGGATTTTTTCCACAGGCAAAGGTTTTNCTAGGTAGATGGCAGTTTTAGCTAATTTACCGCGGTCAGCTTCAATACGATGCTCAGACAACAGTGAAATGATNTCCTCTGGAGATTTCTTTGAGATGTTTACCCTCAGAGTTAAGGGAGGCCTTTGATTGTTTCCTTTAAGGATACTTTGCGATTTTGACTTCCATGCGACATTGACTTCATTTAACAGCCAGGAAGGACAGGAATACCTGATGTCTGGCGTGCTTTGCTCGAGCTCTTCAGTTAGTTTACGTTGGTTACGCTGATACTTCCGAAGAACTGCATTTATCAAAGGTTTTGCCCATGGTTTATTAAGTGCTGTTGAGGCAGCTACGGTTTCATTGACCACAGCATGATCTGCAATGTTAAGCTCTTTCAGCTGATAAAGACCGACTAAGATCAAANTCTTCACGTCCTGATCTTTTTCTTTAATAGGTTTTGCTACTAATTTGTGGAGAAGAAATTCGAGTGTCAGATACCATCTGCAAGTTCCAAAACAAATTTCTTGCAGAAGAGAAATTTCTGGATGATTCGAAAAATCTGTTAGTTGAGTCGATAGAGAGCCTCGCTGCCTAGTTAAATTGGTGATTATCTGTGCCGCAACTGCTCTAACATTTTTCATTGANAATAGATTTCGNCGCTGAAGATTTTCCCAGGTGTGAATAAGTCNGGTTTGGCATTTTTTAACTCTTTAACTGCCAATGCTTTTTTCCCGGGCATTTGAACGAGTGAGATTTTTAAACGNCCCTTACCGCATGCGACCGTGAATGAATCTCTAGCTAGCTCTAATATTTCTCCAGGGCGGCTGATCCTTTGTTCATACTCTTCCTTAGCATCTCCAGCTAGGATCCTAATTCTCATCTCTTCTAAAAAAGTATACGCCGGCATCCTTCCTATACCCGCTCGAATTTGCCGACTTATGAAAGCAGCATCGTGATTCCAATTTATAAGAGAATCTTCTTTGGTTAATTTTTCAGCATAACAGCTTTGCAGTTCATCTTGNCTTTGTGANGATGCNAAAAAAGATTCAAGGTTATCTAGCACCTTGATCAAGCNTTTTCTTCCAGCGAGCCCAAGGTTATTTTCCAAATCTTCCCTCGTATCCTTNGGTGCNATTTTGACCTCTGATTTTAACAACATATTGCCTGTNTCTAATCCTTCATCCATTTCCATTATAGTTATACCTGACATACTGTCGCCGGCCANAATTGCCCGNTCTATGGGCGCCGCCCCTCGCCANCTTGGNAGGAGTGAGGCATGTACGTTGATGCAGCCGTATTTAGGAATATCTAGTATTTCCTTTGGAAGTATAAGCCCGTATGCGACTACCACGATTAAATCTGGGNCATAAGAGGCAAGTTTTTCTTGTTCTTCTTTGGAACGAAGAGATATTGGTTGACAGAGCCGTATATCATTTTTCTCGGCAAGCTGTTTCACCGGAGAACTTACTAGTTTCCGTCCGCGACCTGATGGTCTATCTGGTTGTGTATAAACTGCTAGGATTTGATGCTGGCTTTCTATTATTGATTCAAGGTGAGAGGCTGCAATTTTNGGAGTACCAGCAAATATAAGACGTAAAGTAGCCATGTCACATATTTTAATTAAGAGGAAGATTTGTGATCTTTCTGTAGTTTGTCTCGAATTCGATTCCGTTTGAGAGAGCTCAGGTAATCGACAAAAAGTTTTCCATCTAAGTGATCAATTTCGTGTTGAATACAAACCGATAATATACCNTCGGCNTCAATTGAAAATTTTTCNCCCACGCAATTCTGGGCCTCAACTTTTATTTTCTTGGGNCGAGATATTGTCTCATAAAACCCGGGAACTGANAGGCAACCTTCATCATATTCAGATAAGTCAGATTCGATTATCTCAATAATAGGATTAACAAATACTTGTGGATTATCTCTTTCCTCGGAGGTGTCCAATACTAANAGCCTTTTGTGAATATCGACTTGAGTAGCTGCTAAGCCTATACCATTCGCCTCGTACATAGTCTCAAACATATCATCTACAAGACGCTCCAACTTGGCATCAAAAGCTGTGACCGGGGTAGCTATCTTCCGCAGATTAGGATGTGGGAATTCAATTATTTCTAATTTTGCCATCTTAAGCCAAGTCTCGGTTAACACAATCTTAAACGACTTTTCAATTGTACAGTATCGACATAGAAACTTCGAAAGGGAAATAAGTTTGATTATTAGATTTTGTGTTAATTTACCTGTGTTTGTACTTGAAAGAATATGGTGTGTAAGGTAATTTTCCGGTTTGTTTTTTAGCTGGAAATATTTGTTATGAGTAAACCTTTCGTAGCCATATTAATGGGTTCTGAGTCTGATCTTTCAATTATGCAAGCTGGTGCAGATATCTTGAAACAATTGGAAATCGATTACGAGATAAAAATTACTTCTGCTCACCGCACCCCGGCAGTGACCCAGCAATACATAAGTGACGCTGAGGCAAGAGGTTGTCAGGTATTCATAGCAGGGGCAGGCTTAGCCGCTCACTTGGCTGGTGCTACTGCAGCGCACACTACCAAACCAGTAATCGGTGTGCCAATTGATGCAGGTCCTTTGCAAGGTTTGGACTCTTTGTTGTCGACAGTGCAGATGCCCGGAGGAATTCCTGTTGCAACTGTTGCAATAGGTAAGGCTGGCGCAAAAAATGCCGCTTATTTAGCTGCTCAGATTCTATCGCTTGCTGATGAGGCGCTATCAGAGCGAGTGAAGCAGGAGCGTGCGGCAAATTCTGAGAAAGTTCAGGCGCAAGACGCTGCTTTGCAATCTTCGCTCTAAGTCGCTCTGATAAACTTTTCATGGGCACACTAGACGCCTTAGAAACTGCTTGTGCCTGTCTCAAATCTGGGAAGGTAATTTCGTACCCGACCGAGGCTGTATGGGGACTCGGCTGTGATCCATTCAATGAAATAGCCGTTAATCGACTACTTGCTATAAAAGATAGAGAGGTTTCCAAAGGCTTAATTTTAGTAGCGGCAACCCTTGATCAGATTTCTTCTTTAACCGAGCCGCTAAGTGAAGACCACAAAGCATTACTAAAAAGGTCTTGGCCGGGGCCCACTACTTGGTTGATACCAGATCAGTCTGATTTTTTCCCTTCTTGGATTAGAGGTCAACACGATTCGGTAGCAATCAGGGTAAGTGACCACAGCTTGGTAAGAGATCTCTGTTTGAAATTTGGAGGGCCGATAGTTTCGACTTCTGCAAACGTTGCAGGAGAACCTGAAATTAGGGAACGCGAAAAGATTGAAGATGTGTTTGGTGATAGTATCGATTATGTTGTAGACGGAGAACTCGGTGATAAGCATTCCACGTCAGAGATAAGGGATATCATTACGGGTGAAAGGCTACGTTAAATATAAAGGCAGGCATTAACATATTGCAAAAAATCGACACCAGCAAATTCAAAGATTTTCTTCTCCAACTACAGACTGATATTTGTGATCATCTTCAGCAGATAGACCCTGTTGGGAAATTCAAATCCGATAACTGGGATCGTTCAGCCGGTGGGTCCGGGCTTTCGCGAGTAATTAGCGGTGATGGGGTTTTTGAAAAAGGAGGAGTTAATTTTTCTCACGTTTATGGCAAGGCAATGCCTGCTTCAGCTTCTGCTCAAAGACCAGAATTGGCAGGAAAGGCATTCGAAGCTATGGGATTATCGCTGGTGATTCACCCAAAAAATCCTTTTATTCCGACTTCTCATGCTAACTTTCGCTTATTCCTTGCACAAAATGATGAAGAGGAAAGTGTTTGGTGGTTTGGTGGGGGTTACGATTTAACTCCCTACTACGGATTTGATGAGGACTGCATTCACTGGCACCAGACCGCAAAGTCGGCATGTGAGGGATTTGGCAAGCAATACTATCCTAATTTTAAAAAACAGTGCGATGAATACTTTCAAATAAAACACAGGAAGGAACCAAGAGGTATAGGGGGCTTATTTTTTGATGATTTCAATGAACTTGGGTTTGAGGAATCTCAAAATTTTGTCGAGGTTCTCGCGAGGAGT
>PBXX01000077.1 GCA_002727755.1 Gammaproteobacteria bacterium
TGTCCTCCAGTTAATTAGTTTACCTTTTTTTGTATTTCTCTGAGCTTCGAGAAGGCTAGGGATAAAATAACAACCTGGTTCTACTGTAAAAACCATATTTTCCGACATTACCCGCGTATTCCTTAAAAAAGGAGAGTGCACTGGGGGCAACTCGATAGTGCCATTTACATCTTTTAAATGGCCTCCTAAATCGTGAACCTGAATTCCAAGAAGATGGCCAACCCCGTGAGGCATGAAAAGGTGGGGAATTTCATTATTAAGAAGACCTTCCAAAGAGCCAAAGCAGATTGAGTGATCAAGAAGGAGTTCCCCTATTTTTACCAGCGCATCTGAGTGCAGATCAGGGTACCCAACGCCAGGCTTAATGAGATTAACTAGTTCGCGCTCTACATATTCCATCCCAACCAAGAGATCTCTGAATAAGGAGTCAATACTCATTTTTATACAGGTTCTAGTTATATCGGATGCGTATCCGTTTATCCGGCATCCTGCATCAATCAGCAGATTTTTTTCCTTTTGCGCATTTTCGTTTCTTTTATTTTGATAGTGAAGAATCGCACTCTTTTCTCCAAGGGCTACTATATTCGTATAGGGACTATCAGATTCTAGAATTCTACAAGCTTTGAGATAAGCCATATGGATCTCATACTCGTTTCCATCACATAGAAAACATTCTCTAGCGGCTTGATGTCCAACGATGGCTAACTTATTAGCCTCTTTTATCTGNAGTACTTCATATTCGGTTTTATATGCCCTTTTGAAGTTAAGGTAATTCAGAATCTCTTGACGATTGATATGACTAGTTGAAATATTAAACTTTTCGGCTAAAGNTGGATTTGGCCCAATATAAGCTAGATCATCGTTCTTTAAGTAACTTTTTATTTCGTCTACTGTTTTGATTGGCACTACATTAACATTGCCGTAAATCCAATCGNCACATTCAATTTTTTGTTCGTGCCAGTAGTCATTTGGAATGACTTGGAAGTACTTGGGTTTTTCTCCAGGAATATAAAGAACAAATTGATCGGGTTTGTTTATAGGGATCCAGCGTAAATAGTGACTATAGGCATTAAAATCAATAACTCTATCGTCACCAAAATATGTGTCTAAACTACCACTATGTAAAAGGACACCCGCTACTTCTACGTCTTTTAAAGCGGTCTCGTATTCCTTCATAAGNAAGTCTATATGCCGAGAATAGAATTTGTTGATTAATCTCACTTCTTATCGCTTTCTCATCGAATCAACAATCTGACTTTAGAGATAAATTAAGAATTTTATTTACNTAAAAAGTCTCCAGATTTTTGTCTCTGTCTTTGTTGCAAAAAATGATAGTTGGGTTTAATTTAATGATTCTAACAAATTAGGTGGAGATTAAAATGCCCGATGTAGAAGTTTATATGATTGCGAATTTATCTGTGAACGACGCAGAGGAATATCGAAAGTATGAGAAAGGCTTTTTCCCGATTCTGAAGAGATTTGGTGGGGAATTTGTAACGTTTGATGACAGTCATGAAACTTTTGAAGGAACAGATCCGCTAGTTGGGCGGGTGATAATTTTTAAGTTCCCATCAGAGAGGGCGGCAAGAGACTGGTACAATGATCCAGACTATCAATCTCTTTCAGAATTTCGTAGGTTAGGAACTGTTTTGAAAGCTCTAACCTTAGTGCATGGTCTCCCACCACGTTCTAGTGATTAAGATTTCGTGGAATAGATGAGTTAAGTTAAGCCAACTAATCGCTTTTAAATGACTCTATTGGAGGGCATGCACAGAATAAATTTCTATCTCCATAAACATTATCGATACGATTTACGGTAGGCCAATACTTTGTGGCTGGGTTCTTGTCTGCAGGGTAGCAAGCTTCGGCGATTGAATAGGGTCGATCCCAGTTATCATCAACTATATCTTTTAGAGTGTGGGGTGCATTTTTAAGCGGATTATTTTCTGAATCAAGCGCCCCAGTTTCGATTTGCTGAATTTCCCCCCTTATTTTTACCATTGCATCTATAAATCGATCGAGCTCTTCAAGTGATTCACTCTCTGTGGGCTCGATCATCAGAGTACCGGGAACAGGGAATGACATCGTTGGAGCATGGAAACCATAGTCTATTAATCTTTTTGCTATATCTTCCTCACTTATTCCTGAACTCTGCTTAAATGGACGTATGTCAATAATACACTCATGAGCCACCATGTCGTTTTGACCTTTGTACAAAATCGGGTAATGTGATTCTAATTTCTTAGCAATATAATTAGCACTGAGTATTGCAACTTGCGTCGCTTTACGAAGTCCTTCTCTACCCATCATAGTTATGTACATCCATGATATTGGTAGTATCCCACCACTACCCCAGGGAGCCGCTGAGACCGCGCTATTTGACAAATCGGGTCCGCTTATTTTGATCAGGGAATGATTTGCTAAAAACGGAGCTAGGTGTGATTTTACCCCGATAGGCCCCATTCCTGGGCCACCGCCTCCGTGTGGGATGCAAAAAGTTTTATGAAGATTAACGTGCGATACATCAGCACCAATCTCTGCCGGACGCGCAACCTCTACTTGCGCATTTAAATTAGCGCCGTCCATGTATACTTGACCGCCATATTCATGGACTAGCTTGCAGATAGTTTTTATCTTCGCTTCGTAAACCCCATGAGTTGATGGGTAAGTTATCATTAACGCTGCTAATTCATTGCCATGCTCTCGCACCTTATTTTCGAGATCATCGACATCTATATTTCCCCTTTCATCACACGAGACAAGCACGACTTTCATTCCAATCATTTGAGCACTTGCTGGGTTTGTGCCATGTGCTGAGGTTGGTATAAGACAAATTTTGCGCTCGGTTTGCCCAATACTTTGAAGGTATTTNTTGATTGCTAAAAGACCTGCAAACTCACCTTGCGCCCCAGAGTTAGGCTGCATGCTGATTGCNTCAAAGCCAGTAATTTGCGCAAGCATATGCTCTAGCTCAGCAATCATTTTCTGATAGCCAGAAACNTGATCAAGAGGTGNAAACGGNTGCGGGTCTGAAAACTCNGGCCAACTAATCGGNATCATTTCGCTCGCCGCATTTAATTTCATAGTGCATGATCCAAGCGGAATCATTGAGTGAGTGAGAGAGATATCTTTATTTTCGAGGCGTTTAAGATACCTCATCATATCTGTTTCACTATGAAACGAATTAAAAACGGGATGAGTTAAGAACTTTGAATTTCTATTAAGATATTCAGGTATAACTGGCTCTATTTGTCCCGAACNAATNATTTCATCGAAATCCAGTACTGAGTTTGAATGCTTGGATGGACCTATTAGTATGGACCATAATTCGCGTATTTCGCTTTCATTTGTACACTCGTCCAANCTGATGCTAATCGTTCCTTTTTCTTTTATCTGACCAGTCCAAAGATTTATCTGAGCGTCATTGGCCCTCTTTAAAATAAGTTCCGCTTCGTCGGCTTCTACTTTGATTGTTAGAGTGTCGAAGAAGTTTTCATTTACTATATTTATGCCACATTTTTCCAAACCCATCGCTAGAATTGAAGTGAACCGATGAATACGACTAGCGATTTTATGAATACCTTGAGGCCCATGATATGTCGCATAAAGACCAGCGATGTTTGCGAGTAATACCTGTGCTGTACATATATTGCTATTAGCTTTCTCCCGTCTTATATGCTGCTCTCGTGTTTGCAGCGCCATACGATATGCTCGTTTACCTTTAGCATCCACAGATACACCGATTATACGTCCGGGAACAGCACGCTTATATTCTTCTTTAGTGGCAAAATATGCCGCATGAGGTCCACCATAACCAAGTGGCACGCCAAATCTCTGAGTATTACCAACAACTACGTCTGCGCCCATTTCTCCTGGTGGTTTTAGGAGTGCTAGGGCCATTATGTCAGCTGCCATAACGGCAATCGCTTTGTTCGTGTGCAGAGCTTCGATAACTTCAGCGAAATCCTGAATGCTCCCTTCCATCGCAGGATATTGGAATAAGCCGCCAAAGATTTCTGTAGGATTTATCTCATCAATTTCTCCAATCACGAGCTCAAACCCAAAGCATTCCGCGCGAGTTCGTAATACATCTATTGTTTGAGGAAAGCATTGACTGTGGACGAAAAATTTATTCGAATTTCTATTTTTACTCACTCTTTTGGCCAGAGCCATGGCTTCGGCCGCAGCAGTAGCCTCATCGAGCAATGATGCGTTAGCAATGTCCATCGCGGTTAGNTCAATAACCATCTGTTGGAAGTTTAATAGGCATTCCAGNCTCCCCTGCGATATCTCTGGTTGNTANGGTGTGTATGCTGTATACCAGCCGGGGTTTTGGAGGACATTTCGCNAAATAACGCTAGGAGTGCGGGTTGAGTAGTAACCTAGTCCGATAAATGATCTTGACGTTTTATTTAGTGACGCAATGTCTTTAAGCTTCTTGATAGCCTGACTTTCAGTTANCGAATTGCCTATGAGGCTATGTGTGGTAGTGAGAATTTCCGAGGGCACAACGGTTTTTATNAGCTGCTCAAGGGACTCCAGCTTAAGCGAAGCTAACATGATTGCTATCTGTTCATTACTGGGTCCGATATGCCGATCGATAAATTCGCTTGCGTATTGAAGTTCCTCTATCGAGGGAGCTATATCATTTTGGGCAGGTTCTTGGTGAGGTGATTTCGTCTGGGCAAGAGGTTGCATTAGTAGTGTTACTCATTATCGCAATATTCGGAGTAGGACTCACTGTTCATTAAATCGTCTAGTTCGGCTTCATTTTCCATCCTTATTTTGAAAAACCAACCAAGTTCATAAGGGGATGCGTTTACCGTTTCAGGAGAATCAAGCAGCGATTCGTTAATCTCGACAACTTCACCAGTTAATGGACTGTATATATCAGAAGCCGCTTTTACTGACTCGACTACAGCTACTTCTTCTTTGGAATTAACACTAGCGCCTGCTTCAGGAAGTTCAACAAAGACGATATCTCCGAGTGCTTCTTGCGCATGGTCACTTATGCCGACCGTTACGAGCCCGTCTTCATTAACGCTAATCCATTCATGAGTCGAGGCATATTTCAGATCATCTGGAATGTTACTCAAGTAATTGTCCTCCTTATTACTGAGATTCTAGGATCCGTTTTAAGGACTCCCGGTATAAATTATTCAAAGACTCTCTTGCCGAATCGGACAAAATTAGGCTCGACTATGCGTACTGGAGTTGAAATCCCGCGGACTTCAACTTCACAAGATGAGCTGCTGACTGGAATTCTAGCTAAAGCGATGGAATGCTTCAACGTGGGTGAAAATCCACCGCTTGTTATTAGACCTTCACCACTATCCGTCAAAACTTTTTGCCCGGTTCTTAGCATGCCTCTCTTTTCGAGCACTAACCCCTTTAAAACCGGAATCTTGCCAGCTTTTTGTAACTCACTATGGGCAATTAAAGCAGGTTTACCGATAAATTCCCGATTTGGGTGTTCATACGCAATCGTCTTTTCCATGTTAGCAGATAGAGGGGATATGGATTCGTCCATTTCTTGACCATACAAATTCATCCCAGCCTCGAGTCGAAGGGTGTCTCTAGCCCCAAGGCCGATTGGTGTAACACCTAACTCTATTGACTGATCCCACAGCCTGGGCGCGTCCTCATCAGGGATGATAAATTCTAGTCCCAGTTCTCCAGTATAACCGGTTCTTGCAATGAGCCAATTTCCGGCCTCTGCTCCTTGGAAATACTTAAGTTCTCTTATCATCCTCGCATTCTCTGTGCTAAGTAGCTCGCAGCACTTGGTTATGGATTCAGGACCATGTATAGCTATGATGGCGAGCCGGGATTTTTCCTGAATTGATACCCGGAAACCATCGGTATTTTGAATTAACCAGCGCAAGTCCTTTTGTCGAGTAGCGCAATTAGTCACTAGCCGATAGCCACTTTTAATTCGATATACAATCAGGTCGTCAAGAACATGGCCGTCATGATTTAACATTGCGCTATACAGTGCCTGACCTACTTTGTCTAATTTGGCAACGTCGTTTGCTAGTATGTAACGTAAATACTCTCTTGCATCCTCACCGCTAACGTCTACAACCGTCATGTGCGAGACGTCAAAAATTCCGGCAGACTCTCTCACAGAATTGTGCTCTTGGATTTGAGAGCCATAATTTACGGGCATATCCCAACCGCAGAAATCTATTATTTTGCCTTCGTGGTTGACATGTTGCTGGTACAGCGGAGTTCGTTTATTCAATGGCACTTCTTTTTATTAAATAAGGGTAACAATATTATAGATTGAAATCTGGATTTTATAGATAAAAATCATAAAAGAATAACTTTACGAATTTAAGTCTAGTCTAGTTTTACCAAGGTTATTCTATGGTTGCCAAGCATAGCTGAACTTGGCGAAAAAAGTCCTATTGGTGTACTCAATGGAGTCGTAAATATCGTTTTGAAATCCCTGGTCTGAGTATCCTATGAAAAAGCGAGTCGCAGCGTTCAGCTTGTAGCTGTATAGNAGCTGAGTGCCGAGATTTATGCTAGACGCATCCACCGGTCGTACATAGTTTTCAACATTTCTTTCACGATCTGCGTATTGAACTATGAGTCGCACAAANCTCCGTGCATCAAACTGATATGTCGCTCTTAAGTCTGTAAGATTTGCTTCGAATAATGGCTTTCCGTCTGATTTAAACTCTTGGAGTTGATGCCGTAAGTCAATCTCAAAATGCCTTCCAAAGCGATAGTTTATTCTTGGCCCCCAGCGTTTTGAAAAACCTAGNCGAGTATTTGNAAAATCAACNACATCTTCATAACGGATAAGGGAGCTTATACTTAGGTTNGGGGATGGGGTGAATCCTATGTTAATCATATTGAACTGTTCGTCAAAATATTTACCATTCCAATAAGTACTACTGCTGCCAAAAAGGCCATTGAGAAACGACTGAAGAGGNCCATTCATGTTGATGAANAATTCAGTCTCTTCCTCTAATTCCAGCCCGGATTGATCTTCGGTTCGATCGTAGTCGGCAGCAAAACGTATTCTGTTAAAGAATCCTTGCCCATCCCANCGCCACGTTCGACCAACAGTTGCTACTATGTGTTTGAAATCAACTCTATTTATGAATCCTAAGTCTGCTCGAAAATCTTCACCCCAGTTATAGTAGCCAAGCCTCCAATCCCAACTGCGATCATTGTGNTGGTACTCAATGACATAGCTATTGTCACTTAATTCAGCTTCTTGCTGGTGTTCAAGTTGGACTTCGTTGGGGTACTCTGANAAAGAGTGCATAGCTTGCANTGAGATTGTGTCTTGCGCAGTTGGGCGNAGGGTCGAGTCGATGCTTAGCACAGAATTGCTNTAGTTACTTCCTCTCCTGTCAGTTACGAGCGCACCAAAAGTNGAATTNTCAAAGATGTCTCTGCGGTAGCGGCCGATAGCAACTTTACTTTNCAGCTCTGGTACCGAGGCTACACGGGAGCTTAAGCTATTTGGGATTATAAAATTAGTAGTTTCGTCATTTGCCGCGACAAGNCCATAAGTNTTTTTGTCTGATTTGCCTGTTAACTTAACCCCATATTCTGGAGANGCTATGTTTCTTGTGTGAACTAAGTTTTCATAGGTGTCGAAATAATCAGCCCCGTCGAGGAAAAAAGTTCTGCGTTCTGGAAAGAATAGACTGAAAGTATTATTAACATCTAGTTGCAGACTGTCGGCTTCGACTTGAGAGAAGTCAGGATTTATCGTTGCATTTAGATATGTGTCTTGAGAGATTCCCCATCTTAAGTCCAGACTTCCTTGAGGGTCATTATCATGTTCCCATTCTCCGATCGCTGGGTCACGTTTTTTAAATGATGCGGCAGTAAGAGTGGGAATCACNTCTAAATTTCTACTCTGCTCAAGACTATTGAATCCTTCCAGTGTGCTAATCTGACAGAGGTAACAGGAAATATCCCAATCAATTCTTTGGCTGTGNATCATGGTGCTGCGGTTTCGTGGGTAATGTCGGTATAAATCGATTCCCCAAATCTGTGCAGAATTATTTGCTGGAAAACGCAGCTGTTTGAGCGGAATAGAAAGCTCTACTGTGTAACCCGATTCCGTAATTTGTCCAACGCTATCCCAAATGGCATTCCAAGATTGGTCNTCCCGCTGATTTACGTCATCGTAGATCCCATCCATCTGAACGCCAAATGGATTAACCTGAAATGCGAAGGCGCGTCTCTCATCATTAAATGTATCAAGTATTATACCCATATAGTCTCCATCCCACCCGCTATCTCTGTCCTCATAAAACCCGCGAATCTGATCTGGATCTGGGTCTTGTGCTTTGAAGGCGACATAAATCTTCTCACCGTCTTCCATTAGCAATGCTTGGGCTGTAACTGCAGCCTTGATATTATCGCCCGGGTCAACTTCGATGTTGACCTGAATGACGCGCGCCTCGCTCCATTCAAGTTGGTCTACAATACCATCGATGANTGGGGGGGTTGTAATTCGCGGGACTGCTATTTCTAATCCNTGCCCATGAGTCACGGGCGATGACAAAGTTATCAATACCAAGAAAGGGGATATTACTCCGAGGTTGAAACGTTTAAAGGTGCAAGTGAGCAATTTGCTTTCTTCCTNGCTCAGAGGGCTTTGAGAATTCTATAAAAATCGGCGGACTCAGAGTGTAATCGACTTCAAGGATCGATTGCTTGGCAATATGTAACGAGTTTTTGGAAAAACTGCTGTAATTTTTGAGTAGGTTGTAATGAGTNTNTGAGACCAAGAGTTTTTACTCAAAGTTTTTTGACTAGTTCAATCCTGATAAGAATCTATCGCTTCGAGGAAAGTATTTGTTATTGCTGTCTAAAGAAAATATGACAGAGGATGAGCGGCCAATTATCTCCCCGCGAGGGATAAAGCTATAGACTCTGCTATCTGCGCTGTTATCACGATTATCNCCAAGCACGAAGTAACTATTCGCTGGCACAGAGGTTGGACCATAACTACGCCCATTTCTATTTAANAGTCCGTTAGACAAACGAACTTGATGAGTATTTTCTGGTAAGTGCTCTTCAATNATTATATCTCGCTCATTTTCCTCCAAGATGTCGTAATTTGCAGATATTCCGTTGATAACTAGCGTGTTATTTTGCATATAAATTGTATCGCCAGGTAATCCAACTATGCGCTTAACTAGCCGTTTGTCGGCAATTTTTGAATCAATTATGACTATGTCGCCTCTTTTCGGATCTGCCAGTTGAGCGAGAGAAAATTCTGTAAAAGGGACCTTTATATCGTATGCCAATTTATTAACCCATACCTTATCGCCATCAAGTAACGTTGGGGTCATTGATGCTCCAGAAATTGAGCTTAGGTCTGCAACGGCACTTTTAAAAAAAATTATGCAAAAAAGGAGAGCAAAGAATTGCCGGTTCTCTTCCCAAAATAAACTTATATTAGAACGGATACGGCTAATTATGTCCTTTTCTTTGGCTTCAGACAAAATNCTACTCCCGTGAATTAATTCCAAAAATTATCACACCTAAACTTAAAACCACAGCGTAGCATACAGAGCGCATGTATTTTTTCCAAATTTAGTAACACTTGTATGTTTATACAGTATGNTTTACGCTGGGTTAATTAGCTTGGAGCTGATTAAGTGATATTAGAAAAATTTCATCCAGCAAGCGAGCGATGGTTTAAAGGGCAATTTAAAGAGCCGACCAAAACCCAGATTGACGCTTGGCGATCCATCCTTAGTGGAAAGCACACATTAGTTTCCGCACCTACCGGTAGTGGCAAAACTTTGGCAGCGTTCTATGTNGCTATAGATCGTTTGGTTAGGAAAAGTTTACCTGANGGTAATNGCAACGGATGTGTCCAAGTTGTTTACGTATCGCCTTTAAAAGCTCTNAGTAACGATATTCAAAAGAACCTTGAAATTCCCCTATCTGGAATATCTAAAGAGTTATCTCTCTTAGGAGAGCCGTCTGTCGACATTTCAGTAGGAGTCCGTACAGGCGATACCCCGGCAAGTGAGCGACAGAAAATGAAGAGGTGTCCGCCAGATATTTTAGTAACAACACCGGAGTCAATTTATTTACTGTTAACAAGCGCAAGTGGTCGNAAGATGCTATCTGGAGTNTCAAGCCTCATAGTGGATGAAATACATGCTTTGTTAGGAGACAAAAGAGGCTCTCATCTCGCTCTGTCAATTGAGAGGCTGGCTAATTTGGTGCGTCAAAATTCTGGAACTAATTTACAGAGAATCGGACTATCTGCAACGCAGAATCCAATCAAATTAGTGGCTAATTTCTTGNTAGGTAACCNGGTAAAATGCAGTGCTGCTGATTGCGAGATAATCGATTCTGGCTTTCAAAGGGAAATGGATTTGAGCATTGAAGTGCCGCAGTCTCCGTTGACCGCAATAATGAGTAATGATGTATGGAAAGAAATTTACGCGCAGTTAATTTCTGCAATAGAAAATCANAGAACNACACTAATNTTCGTTAATACTCGCCGTCTTTCTGAACGATTAACCTTGGCTCTGGCAGAAAAACTCGGAGAAAATGTTGTAAGCGCACATCATGGGAGNATGAGCAAGGATAGTAGACAAAAAGCAGAACAANATCTTAAAAAGGGACATCTGCGAGCATTAGTCGCTACCGCTTCGATGGANTTGGGAATTGATATTGGCTCAGTGGATTTAGTGATTCAATTAGCTTCACCNAAGAATATAGCGAAATTTTTGCAACGTGTCGGTAGAAGTGGGCATTGTATTGATGGCACGCCAAAAGGAATGCTATTCCCTTTAACGCGAGATGATTTGGTTGAGTGCTCTGCTCTATTGTGGAGTGTAAACAAAGGCGAGTTAGATGTTATTGAAATGCCTGATAAACCATTGGATATTCTAGCTCAACAGATCATTGCGGAAGTGTCTTCTAGCCAAGTGGCGCCCCAATCCGATAACGACACCTGGGATCTTGATACTCTTTTTAAATTAGTGACTAAGGCCTATCCGTATCGGGAATTAAGTCGCGCCGAATTTGATGCTGTGATTAAGATGATCTCAGAAGGATATACTTCACGAAGGGGACGGCGTGGCGCGCATCTACATCTTGATTTGATAAACAAAAAGGTTAGAGCAAGGCGAGGCGCTAATTTAGCTTCCCTTACTAACGGTGGTGCAATCCCCGATATGTTTGAGTATCAAGTAGTTCTGGATCCAGAGGATGTTGTTGTTGGAAGTCTAAATGAAGACTTTGCTCTTGATTCCGTGCCTGGTGATGTTTTTACTCTTGGAACACACAGCTGGCAAATACTAAGAGTAGATGGTCTGAAAGTAAGAGTTAGAGATGCTTTTGGAATGCATCCAACCGTACCATTTTGGTTTGGAGAGGGTCCGGGTCGCAGTCGAGAATTATCGAAATCAGTCTCAGATTTACGAGCAAAGTTAGCTGAATTGTTAACAGATGACTCAGCGAACGCTGCGATTCAATACGCTTCAGAAAATATTGGTTTGCCGCGCTTAGCAGCCGTTCAATTGGTTGATTATTTACAAATTGGAATGAGTGAACTTGGCACTATGCCCACTCAAAAAAACCTTGTTATAGAGAGATTTTTTGATGAAGTTGGAGATATGCATGTAGTTATTCATTCACCCTTTGGGAGTCGATTAAATAGAGCGTGGGGGCTTGCATTAAGGAAGAGATTTTGTAAGTCATTTAACTTTGAGCTCCAAGCTGCTGCCAATGAAGACAGTATTGTGGTGTCCTTAGGCTCTGTCCATAGTTTTCCCTTAGAAGAAGTTTTCAGCTACTTAAAAAGTGCAACAGTAAGAGAGGTGCTGATTCAAGCCATGCTAGATGCGCCTATGTTCGAGGTGAGATGGCGTTGGAATGCTACTAGATCTTTGGCAATACAAAGGAACCGAGCTGGTAAAAGAATTCCTCCGCAATTTCAACGTATGGATGCCGAGGATCTCATTGCTCATGTGTTTCCAGACCAAATTGCTTGTCAGGAAAACATAGTGGGAAAGCGGGAAGTTCCAGATCATCCATTAGTTAACCAAACAATAGATGACTGTTTGTCAGAGGCGATGGATATAGTTGAATTAGAAAAGCTCATCGCGAGTTTAGAGAAAAGTACGTTAGGGATTGAAGTGAAAGATCTGCGTGAGCCATCAGTTTTCTCACAAGAGATAATCAATGCTAGGCCGTATGCTTTTTTGGATGATGCTCCCTTTGAGGAGAGAAGGACTAACGCGATAAAAAATAGGCGCTGGAGCGATCCCTCCGAATTAAAGGACCTTAGTTTGCTTGATGAAGGCGCCATATCCAGAGTACAGCAAGAAGCGTGGCCTCAGGCGAGAGATCCAGAGGAATTCCACGATGCGCTTATCACAGCCGGTTTTATGACTGAGCGAGAAACTCAAATCCATGGTTGTCTTAAGTGGGAAGAAGCTTTGTACAAAGAAGGACGGTTGGTTCATTTGTCTGAACACAAAAATAAAATTCGAATTGCCGCAGAGTTATTGCCCTTATATAAGGCAGTGTTTCCAGAGATAACTAAAGACATTCAAATACATCCTGAATTTAATTCTAATGATTGGTCTCAAGAAGATGCAATTACTGAAATAATTAGAGCTCGCTTAGAGAGCAGTGGTCCGATAAGTGCTCTTCAAATTGCAGAGGATTTATCCATTGATGGGGGTAAAGTCGAAATTGCACTGCTACGCCTTCAGGCAGAAGGATTTGTGTTTCAGGGCTATTTTTCCTCTAGTACGTTCAAAGTTGACCCAGAATTAACGAAGTATAAAACAGAAGTTGAGTGGTGTGAAAGACGACTATTGCAGCGTATACATAAGTATTCGATCGATTCGCAGCGAAAGGCTATAAAGCCGGTTTCGATTGAAGTATTTACGGAGTTTATTTTTAATAGGCATAATTTACAGAGCTTACAAA
>PBXX01000078.1 GCA_002727755.1 Gammaproteobacteria bacterium
CTAGTTTTAATTAATTGGGAAATTAAAGTAAGTATTTGGAAAAGGTTCACTGATAAGACTGAAATGCCACCACTCCTCATCTAAGGGTTTAAATCCATGTTTGCTCATAACGTTTGCTAGCAATTTTCGATTAGCTAATTGTTGATCAGTTATTTGGCTGCTGTGGATAGACGAAATAGGATCAAAAAAATCCCATGGTGAACCCATATCAACCTCTTCCCCTGTCTTAATATCTATTAAAGTTATATCAACAGCCGAGCCTCTTGAATGACCTGATTTTTCTGCAATATATCCTTTGACGAAAAGTTCTGATTTATTGACGTTTGGATAATATTGAGATTTGTTGACTGTATCGTTTAAATCAGCAGCCCAGAAGGAAAAATAATCAACAGCCATTTGTGGTCTGTAAGCGTCAAATATCTTAACTTTATAACCTAGCCTAATAAATTCTTTATGAGCATTAAGTAAAGCTCGCTTGGTCTTTGTGGTCAGGAAGGCTTTGTTCGCGTTGTATCCGGGAATAGGGCGTCCGACGAAATTATCTGCTGAAAAATAACGGATTGTAATCTCAAATTCTTCTAGATCATCATTAATCTGATCATTTAATTCTGCAAAAGCAGGATGGATTTCAGTCGGCTCGATTTGAGCTTTAGAGGAGCATGTAACATTCATTAGGGAACAAACAATTAGTAAGATTGTTATATGTTCTCTGATCATAGTATAGACACCTTGTAAACACGGTTAGGTCACGTTTTATCACAGCTACCTACAAAAGCTAAAAGATCAATTCCATAATCCAAATAAATCAAAATAAAATTGGAATCGTCAGGGTGAATTGAAAAAATGGCTTCACCATAGGCTGTATCGGCCCTGCAAACGGTATATCCATTGTCAATTCCACAGCTTCCGCTATATGCGACCACATCGCTGCGCTTCCACCCTCGGTTTGTGTCTACAATCCAATGATAAGGCCTTGTGCTTGCCTTATTTTCTTTCTCAGTGCCAAACATATCTAACTCGGTCGATCCACTATCCTTGCAGTAATAGGTCTTAGCATTTAATAAGGTTGGCACAAGACACAGAGAGAATAAAAAAATTTTAATAGTGTTCATACTGAATTAAGTTAAGAATTATGTTATTGAATACTAGTGAAACTCACTATTTGGATTTGTCTTAGTTATACCCTTGAATTAATCCAACGGCCGCTTGTAGATAGCATAGAGAGAATTTGAGCCAAAGGGTACAACGTTTACTAATTCCCAGCCGGCTACTCCCTGCTTTTTCATCATAGCTTCGAGTTTCTCTGCCGTTTTCACCCTGTCATTTTCATCGGCTATCACGGTGCTAACATAGTATTCCCATTTATTTGCCATCGCTTTGCTCCAAATTAACAACAAACTGTACTCATAGTATAAATTTTCAATGGCAGGGTGGGAATGAGATATTTGATTGATGCCATTATGCCGCTTAAAGGGTGGTTGTGAGTGTTATGTAAAAAACCTACAATTCGATCGGTAATAGTTATTTTTTATACGGGGAATGTTATGGGCTGTGTTGTGATTGCTGATTTTAAATGTAAGGAAGGTATGGCTGCTGAGATGGGTAATGTGTTTAGGGAGGCATTAGTGGTGACTCGAGGTTTTGATGGATGTAACGCCATAGACGTGTATTTTGAGGAAAAGACAAATACTTACACATTAATTGAAGATTGGGGCTCATTAGAGCAGTATGAAGTGTATCTCCAGTTCAGAGAAGATGGTGGTATAGCAGAGCTGTTAGATCCGATTCTTGCTGATGGATGGGAAGGAGTGAAAGCTAGTATAAAACGATTAGGTAACATAACGGATATCTAATTAACTACACAAAGTAAGCTATTGGAGCAACTATGAGAAATCGATTTTCTTTGAAGATATCCTGCGTTCTATCTATCTTAGCTCTGGGTCTGAACTCATCTTTGTTGGGACAAACATCGCCACCCAGCACTGCTCCAGAAGANTGGGGTGCAGTATCTATAAACATGGAGGAGATCGAATATCCTTATCCTGTAAATTACTTCAACTTTTCGGTTTATGGTCAAGATGTTCGAGTTGCCTATATGGATGTAGCTCCAAAAGGACAACCCAACGGACGAACGGTTATTTTTCATCATGGCGGGCTTTACTACGGGTGGTACTGGGAAAATCAAATCGAAGCCCTTTCTTCTGCAGGTTACCGTGTCATAGCAAAGGATAGGCTCGGGTGGGGTAAATCTTCAAAGCCAATTATCCCGTACAGTATAAACTTATGGGCTTCTAACACCGCGAGATTGATGGATCATTTAGAAATAAGTGAAGCTGCTTTGGTTGGTCACTCAATTGGTGGGCAGATGGTGACTAGATTTGCTTTNCTCTACCCCGATCGAATCACNCATTTAGTTACAGTAAATCAAGTTGGNTTGACGGACAGAAGGGCAGGTCGCGGNTTTAGACCNNTNTCTGGAGAAATNGAATCTAATCCGGATATGGATGAAGTTTATGAGTCACTGCTTNGATGGGCTGAAGAAAATTACAGTTCTTGGCAACCTGCCTTTTNAAAGCACATGAGAATTCGCTATGGTCAGAGATTAAGTGGTGATTGGCCGCGTCTAGCGCGAGTCAATCAGCTAACAGGCCATATGAGAGCAATGGATACTGTAGTTAATGACTGGCAGCACATTCAGACAAAGACCCTCATCCTAGGCGGTGAGGATGACTATCCATCATTTTCTCGGGAAGCAAAAAGAGCCGCTAAGGTTTTTCCTAATGCNGAAACGTTCCTGATTCCTGGGGTTGGGCATAATCCTCATGAGGAAGTACCAGATATTGTAAGTACGCAACTAATTAAATTCCTAGAATGACGGATACTCTTGAAAGACAATAACTGTAACGATTTCTAATAAAACTAGTTTATAAGAAATTGTTTGGCCAAATCATGCTGCGCCACATNTGTGCCACNGGCGACCCATCAAACCCAAGNCCCTCTTTGGGCTGTTTGAAATGACGGCCAATTATGTCAGTGAAATCATCCACCTCAACAGTTACCCCCTCCTCGAAAGAATATAAATCGTTAAGGGTAATAAGGCGAGAAGTCATGTACCAGCGATGCTTTTTAGCCTCTTCCCATTCTTTTATNANGTANGGTTCNGGCTGATAATCTGCGCCAAAAAAGCGAATGTAGGCTTCAGGGTATTCATAACCNACTGANTCATCNGGAAAAAATCGTAAGGCCTGNTGTTTTTCGATAGCCCATGCAATTTCCTCATCAACGTAAGGCGCTATCATTTGTGCACACCAGTAACCGTGATCGGTACGAATGAANTTTCCTACACANATATCATGAAGTAGACATGCNAAGACTATTTTTTCGTCCATACCGTTGATTTTCGCGAGTCTAGCGCTTTGCAGTACATGGTTTGCGGGAGCGAATCTCAACTTGAAAAAGTCGATCAATGTCGGCTCATCCGGCATAGTAGGCAATCGGGGATCGTCATGTTGATACCAAGGACGGGTATCCCCAGCCACGGGCTCNGGAGTTGGCTCTATGTTACAAAACCATGGCGTGGCAATTCTTTTGTCCAGCTCATCACTCATTGCGTCCTCTAAGGCATCCGCCTTTTGAGAAAGGGTGGAACCACTCGCAATGGTCGCTACTGTCGCTGCACTCATATTATTCAAAAAAGATCGTCTATCCATCTCCNGTCCCCTTNTNCTTAACCAATAAAATTAAATCGNCGTTTTTGGTTATTTATAAATTNAATTATAACAATATNTTACATATAATTTGTAATCTTATTTATCGAATAAAGTCTTATAAATTCTNCTTAACAGTAACACAGCANAAATTGATATGTTACTTCGTTTGAATAATAANACTCCCTTAAGGAAATATGGATNGAGAATTCCTCTTTTCCAAAGGGCTCGGTTACGTATATGATTGATCTTATTGAGTGAAATATGGTTTTTGCTTGGAGTAACTTCGTGATGGAACTTAAAAATTTGGCAAACACAAATCTCGTAATGCTATCCATGCTTNTCNTAATCTCTAAAGTTGNGGCTCAAAACAGCAATTTTGGNACTTGGGAGGGTGATTTAACGCCAATTACAGAGATTGACTGGAATTATGAGCGGGCAGCACATCTTTTGGAGCGTGCAGGATTTGGAGGAACTCCAGAGCAAATAACGAGTCTTGCCAGTAGGACTCCTGAAGAGGCGGTAAAAAGCCTTGTGTATTTTGATCGCTCAGCTCAAGAATTGAATGCGTTTGAGCANTCTGGCATCCATGACCCAGGCTTAGATCCCTTTCCGCCCAGTAGGCCNGCNACTACCGAATTAGCAAAAGCTAACGGAGAAGCGTTGGGTGTTANAGTAAAACCTACTGGNAATCGACGGTTGCAACCCGTCGTTAATAAGTTTTTTTATTGGTTGAGGGCAAGCGTCTTAGAGACCAATCGTGTTTCATACTGGTGGGCTAATAGAATGGTAGCCTCACAAAATCCTCTNCAAGAAAAGATGGCNTTATTTTGGCACGGACATTATGCGATNAATGAGAGTAAGGTTAGGGATTATAGAAAACTTCTCCAAGAGCTAGAGTTATTTCATGAGATGGGGACAGGGAATTTTAGGGANCTGATGGTAGCGGTTGCCCAAGATCCNGCTATGCTGTCCTTTCTTGATGCAGGGGTAAATATTAAGGGGGCTCCAAATGAAAACTTTGCACGAGAAATTATGGAGCTTTTTACCATGGGTGTTGGTAATTACTCGGAAAAAGATATCCGAGAGGCTGCTAGGGCTTTTACTGGCTGGAATTATGATGGTCTCGAATTTGTTATAAATCAGGCGGACCATGATACTGACCAAAAGGAATTTCTAGGTCAGACTGGAAATTTTGATGGCATTGATGTTATCGACATCATTATGGATCAGCCCATAACTGCTGAATACATGGGCGGTAAACTTTATAAGTTTTTTGTAAGAGAGAATATAGATCCAAAACTTAAAAAAGAGCTTGGTGTTATTTTTCGTGGAATGAATTACGAAGTAGCCCCCTTTCTAGAGACGATATTTCTATCAAAAGATTTCTATAGTCAAGGCAGTGTAGGCACCCATATTAAGAGTCCTGTCGAGTTAGCGGTTTCAACGTATGTGAAATTGGGATTGACCGACGCTCCGGGTGTCCCTGATTTCAATCGCGCGACGAGTTCACTAGGCCAAACCTTATTCAGACCTCCAACAGTCGCAGGATGGGCGGGGGGTCGGAGCTGGATTACTCCCGGTCTTCTGCTAGAGAGGGGTAATTTTGTGAGAGATATTCTTTTCCCTGATATAAATTTCATTCCTCCCGATAGGATGAACGGTAGTCGTGAAATCCAGAGTGTAGCGAAAAGGATACGTGACGGCTTAGATATAACCGCGGCAACTCAACCATCCAATATCGGTGCCGGTCAGGTTATGGCAGAATCAAATATGCTAGCTGACCGGGACGAAGACTTTAATACTCGCTATGGAAGCTTTAGAGGATGGCAGATGGCGATACAGAGGGTCAAACCTATCTCTCGCCACACAGCTCAAATTAATCTTAGTTCCATGATTTTAAGTCAAAATATCACAAATACGTCTGAGGCGATTGATTACTTTATACATAGATTTATGACGGTGACACCTGGCGCAGATTCTAGGGCAATGCTAATTGAGTTTTTGACAGATGATTTAGGAACACAAAATATTCTAGAGGCGCAATCTTATATGGAGGATTCGCTGAGGATGACGTTACATTTATTATTAAGTCAGCCAGAATATCAACTTAGCTGAGGTATTAATCTTATATACGAGATCATCAAATTATGACTTCAAAAGCGATAGTGAATAACAAGATTAAACGGAGAGAAATACTTCGAAGAGGTATGGCAGGTCTAGGTATTGCAGGAATTGGTGCATCAATGCTCAAACCTTCCGCCTTCACCAGTGTGGCCGAAGCAGCAGCGCTGGCTGAAGCAAATGGGAAGATCCTGGTTATTTTGGAATTATCTGGTGGTAATGATGGTTTAAATACGGTTGTACCGTATGGTGATGATGCATACTACCGACATCGGCCTGAGATAGGCTTGCCAAAAAGTCAGTTACGGATACTAGACGATCACTTTGGTCTAAACCCCGGTATGTCAGGCTTTGAGGAGCTATTTAAAGATGGAAAAATGGCAATCGTACATGGTTGCGGCTATGAAAACCCCTCATATTCTCACTTTACCTCCATGTCCTACTGGCATACCGCAGCGCCAAATAGTGGAGAGGAATATGGTTGGGTTGGACGTTTAGCAGATAATTTAGATTCCACAGGGTCATCAAATTTTTTGGTTAACGTAGCCGCAAGACAATCACTGGCGGTTAGAAGTCAACAGCATGTGCCCGTGGTATTTGATGAGCCGAGTCGATTTACAAGGGAAGCTTTTTCGCAAGAGAAGGAAGCTCTGTCCCATATTGCAGATGTGGGAGATATTGATAATCCATCAAGAAGGTTTCTTCTTGACATAGCCAGGAGTGCAAATGACGCATCAGAGTTAGTCAGGGAAGCTTGGTCTAATTATAGTTCCCCTGTGGATTATGGGGTTAATTCACTTGACCTTCCTAAGGTTGTCTCTTTAATTGAATCAGGAATGCCGACAAAACTTTACTATGTTTCCTATAGGAATAACGCGTTTGATACGCATGTTTTTCAAAATAATGTTCATAGACGACTTTTGACTTATACTTCAGACGCAGTTTCAGCATTTGTTAGGGATCTGGAGCGGATAGGCAGGGCTGATGATGTCGCGCTGATGATATTTTCAGAGTTTGGTCGACGTGTGCCGGAAAATGTCACATTAGGTACAGATCATGGTGCAGCAAACGTAATGTTTGTCGTTGGTAATGGAGTCAAAGGTGGACATTATGGTGAGGTACCTAGTCTAACTAAATTAGCGGAAGGTGATAATTTGGCTTATACCACAGACTTTAGGCGCGTTTACCAGACTTTGATAAGTGGATGGCTAGAGCATGGAGGGAGCCAAGACATTCTTCGTGGCGAATTTAAGACTTTTGATATGTTTTCATAGCACCTTCAGATGATGTTAAATTGCCGCTGTTAAAGAGCAATTTTCTACTTATCAGTTATTCTTCTTCAGAACTTCGTCAACAAACGAAACAAAGTCATGCTCTAAAACTGGTTTTGCCCAGGGACTTCTTTCCCAGCATTCTCTGACGCCAGGATTAGCATAAAACTGACGTACTACATTTGATAACTCCTCTATGTCAGTGTCTCTTGTTTCTGAGGCAAACTGACCCCAGTGGAGCCAGAACCAATATAGCATTGCCCAATCAAAAGTCGATGCCTCTTCAGGAGACATCTGCAGATCTTTCCCGAGTTCTTGATAATAACTTTCAAGTTTAAGCCCTTTGGTCACAGTTTCTCTAAGATCGTTGTTCAGTGACGTTGCGAGCATCATTTCTCGAACACCTTTTGCGCGCTCTAGACGGTTGATATCTGCGGCTGCGTCTTTTGCTGCGCGAAGCTGGATGGCAAAATAGCCTAAAGTCAACGCTACAACCATGGCACTTACTATTTCACCGACGGCCGCTATTGCTTCCCAATTCATAAGAACTGACTCCACTTAAAAAAAAGCCAACGATGACATAGACGATCAGACGCGGTCAACAGGCCCCTATATATTCTTCTAGAAGGTAGCCCCTGATATCAATTTTTCGTGGGAAGAATTAACTCTAAAACTTTTACCTAGTTGGGTTGATTAGCAAATACTCGTGACCGTCACGAATTGGGATGGCGCTCAACTTCAAGCATTATTTCATTGCGCCTCATGAAAGGTGGTGTAAAAGGCGGATTGTATGCAGCAGTTTCGGCTTGGGAAATCGCGGTTATCTCGTGCAATTCAAGATTCTCACGAAGGCGATATTCATATTTAGATCGATTCTTCTCGGTCCATCGACCAGAATAGCGGATAACTGCCATTATTCTTGCCGGTATCTCTTTAATTGTAACCCGATCATCTGTTGGGGCCGGGGCACTCTTCATGTCAAACTTGCTTGGAAGCATAAACGCAACCTGAAGAAAATCTCCGTTCTCTAGCTGTTGCACGGGGGCTGTCATATCTATCTTTTGCCCAGAATCGTCCACACTCATTTGTACGGGAGCTGTCATTGCTATGTCGACTTCAGAAGTATTAGACCCTGTTATATATTTAAAAAGTCGTCGGAAGCCTTCGTTTGAAGCTGAATTATAATTATCATCCATACTGACTTCTGTCTGCGCTACGAGGTAAGGCTCGTAAAGACGATATTCAATATTTCCGTCTTCGTACAAAATTTCATAGTCGGGTTTTTCAAGAGCCATGGTATTTAGGGCAATGCAAGACAGGAAGGTGACGAAGAAGGTTTTTTTTATCATTGTAGCTCTCCACACTATGAGGTATAAGAACTTGAACGTTTGGTAGTCTAGTTCGGTTCACTGAGAATGGTATGTACGAGCCCAATTTTTTTTCATTACTCCCATCGATAGTAGCTATAATTTTAGCTATTACCACGAGACAAGTCATAATTTCATTGGGTATTGGAATATGGTTGGGTAATGTCTTGCTTAACGATTTTAATCTGTTTACCGGTATGTCTGATGGCATTAACAACATTGTTAGTGTTTTTACAGATGCATCCGATACTCGAGTGCTTTTATTCACACTGATTATTGGTGGATTAATTAGCACAATCGAGAGACTGGGAGGAGTTTCGGGATTAATTTCCTACCTCAATCGAAAGACATGGGTTGATTCGGAAGCAAAAGCACAGTGGCTGGCCTATTTTACTGGAGTGTTTATATTTATAGAGTCGAACATCACCTTATTAGTCGCAGGCGCAATTTCACGACCACTATTCGATAAATTCCGAATGTCTCGCGAAAAACTTGCATATATCATTGATTCAACATCATCACCGATCTGCATTATGATTCCGTTTAACGCTTGGGGAGCATTAATTATTGGACTTTCAAGCGCTTCAAATATTGATAATCCGCTCTTAGTATTTATCTACGCCGTACCATTAAATTTGTATCCAATAATAGTTATTTTATTTGCTGCATGTGTAATCGCTTTTAATATCGAATTAGGGGCAATGAAAAAGGCGCAGGAAAGAACTAAATCGGGCAGAATATCCTGGTCTGATTCAGGTAAATTGAGTTCTTCAGAGCATGGCGTTGAAAGAATAGGGCAGGCACGTTTTATGATATTGCCAATTTGTGCCTTATTGCTCTTCATGCCGATCAGTCTGTTCATAACTGGGAATGGTAATTTTATCGAAGGCTCGGGTTCCACTTCGGTCCTGTGGTCTGTGCTCGCTGCATTAGCCGTTTGTTGGATTCTCGCGCTGCAGGGTAATCAAATTTCTCTCGATGAGTTAATGCGAGTTTTTCTCAAGGGTGCAGGTGATTTTCTGCCTATCGCAGTGATATTACTATTTGCTCTGGCTCTTGGTGATGTCGCAGGGGCACTGGGAGCCGGTTCATATGCGGCCAGCCTAGTTGGCGATAATGTGAATACAACCCTTCTGCTGCCAATACTTTTTTTACTTTCGAGTTTTATTGCATTCTCTATTGGTTCTAGTTGGGGAACTTTCGCGATTATGATACCAATAGCACTTCAAATTGCTTTAGAGTTAGATCTACAGACATCGCTTTTTCTTGCGGCGGTGCTCTCGGGGTCTGTGTTCGGTGATCACTCGTCCCCTATTAGTGATACAACGGTTGTAGCATCATTAGCGTCAGGCTCAGATCATATTGAACATGTCAGAACTCAGCTGCCGTATGCGTTAATATGTGCTGTGCTTGCCACTGTAGGATTTTTTCTGCTGAGCTGGCTCGCATTTTGAAAATGAGCTCACTCAATAGACAGCTTAGGATTTACGATGAATTTTCAGAGAATTAGTGTAGAAGAAGCAAAATTTAAATTTTTCAATGACGATGGTTTACCAGTAGAAGGGGTAAAGATTTTAGATATAAGAGACGAGGGTTCTTATAAAGAGGGGCACATAAATAATGCTCGTCATATAGACAACACTAATTTTATGGACTTTCTCCAAAGTACTGAATTTGATGAGCCCATAATCATTTATTGTTATCACGGTATTACAAGTCAAGGTGTAGCAGCTCATATGGCCGATCAAGGATTTGAAGATGTCTATAGTCTCGATGGTGGTTATGAGGCTTGGATAAATTAGTTTCTCTTGGTTGTGGAAGGATCCACATTTTTTTCAATAATTCTCTTTATGGTCATTATCGTGACCATGTATACCATATTCATCATAGCCCAGGCGAAAAGTTCGAATGACCACAGATTATGCGAGTCTGCCGATTGGATTTTGCCTACAATAATAACTAACATCCAGATAACGAGGACGAAGAGCGGCACTTTTGCAGCGGTAGACCACGCATTTTTCCATTGCCTCATTGCTGCTATTGGAAGTGCAGCACTTGCCATGGTAAAGATAATGACAATAAGAGCAATCACCAGATTCCAAGCAAAGGTTTGGCTATTAGAAGGTTGAGATAATTCCGTCTGAGCTGACAAAACTGTGCAAACGAGCATGCCAATTGAGGTATGAAGTGTAAATCTAGTAAAGTACCTTAGCATTTTTCCTGACGACCCTAATTGTAATAAAAATTTTCAGAAATATTATGGAATAATCTATGAAAATCGAGCTAAATTGTAACATTACCTGCGCGAATCGCTTAAAAATTTATTTTTCGAGGTAAAATATCTCTCCTGTATTAGGGTTGTTTCCAATTAATAGTACACAAGATTCTATATGTCAGATACACAGTTAGATGAGAAGTATAAAAACTTAGTTGAGTTAAAATATCAGCTGTACAATAGCTTGTTTTTGACGCTGCCTTTAGACGCTGTAGAAGAGATAGGGTTACTCTTGCCTTTGCTTGAAGAAGCAAGTCATAGAGGATTGAAGAGTGGAAAAAATCCTCAAGTAATTCTGGAGGAATTTTTTAATTCTCATCATCCAAACTTAACTGAAGAAGAAAAAGTAAAATTTCTATTTAAAATTATTCAATATGTTGAGCGTCAGGTTGTTCTTATTGATGCCCTAGAAGATTCAGCATATAAAGAGATTCATCGAACTGAGGAGTCAAATAAGTTAAGGCAACTTATAGAAAGAACGGAAGCTCTTGGTTTGAAAGATGAGTTGACTTCTATTCTGTCAAAATTTTCGGCTAGAGTAATTTTGACAGCGCATCCAACCCAATTTTACCCCGGCACAGTCTTAGCAATCATTACAGATCTAACAGATGCCATTCAATCTAATGATATTGGACTTGCGAGAAAATTATTACAGCAGCTAGGCAATACGGCGTTTTTTCAAAAAGAGAAGCCGTCACCTTTTGATGAAGCTATGCAACTGTCTTGGTATTTAAGTAATGTCTTCTATCAATCTATTGGACATATTTTTGACTATCTCGATGAGTATTTAACTTACTCGCCGAAGAGTGATGCACTAATTCATATTGGGTTTTGGCCAGGCGGGGACAGGGATGGAAATCCGTATGTCACCTCAAAGATTACTAGAGATGTTGCTAGAAAATTGAGATCCCGGATTCTAGAGTGTTACAGAGAGGAGGTGAGGTCGCTCCGGCGACGATTAAGCTTTTCTGGAGTAATCCAAAAAATTGAAGATATCGAAAATCAACTTCATCTCGAACTGACAAATAAAGTGAAATATTGTTATGCCGACCCTCGTGAATTAGCTGGAGAATTGGGTTCAATTAGAAAAATTCTTAAGACAGATTTTCAGGGCTTGTTTGTTGATAGGATTGATTCCTTTGAAAGAAAAATTCATGCATTTGGTTTTCATTTTGCAAGCTTAGATATTCGCCAAGATTCCCGCATTATTCATGGCTCATTATCAGAAGTATTCCTTCAACAACCTAAACTCAAGCCTCAAAATTTCGATCAAATGAACGAGCTTGAACAGGTAGAAAGTCTTTTTAGCGTGGAAGGGTCAGTGGATTTAACGAAAATTAGCGATCCGGTTATTAAAGACACTTTAGAGTCTTTGTATACAATTAGAGAGATTCAGGAAGCTAATGGAGTGCATGCTTGTCATCGATATATCATCAGTAATTGCCGAGGAGCAATCGACGTCGCTAGGCTTTATGCGTTATGCCGATTTTGTGGCTGGAATACACAAGATTTCACTTTAGATATCGTACCTTTGTTCGAAACGATATCAGACTTAAGGCAATCGGAGACTAGCATGCGCATTCTTTATGAATCGTCTTGCTACCGAGAGCATCTAAGTCAGAGGTCAAATAGACAAACTGTCATGTTAGGCTTTTCTGACGGAACAAAGGACGGTGGATATTTGATGGCCAATTGGGCTATCTATGCAGCAAAAGAATCACTCACTCGAATTTCTCGTCAGTTTGATATAGAAGTCTGTTTTTTTGACGGGCGAGGAGGTCCTCCAGCAAGGGGAGGGGGCAGTACCTATAAGTTCTACTCTTCCCTAGGTAAAAATATTGAAGCTAATCAAATTCAATTGACCGTTCAGGGCCAAACCATCAGTTCCTACTATGGAACAGAAGTTGGAGCGATACATAATCTGAGACAGCTGATTGCTGCTGGGTTAGAGAATAATTTAGGGGAGCGACCAAAGAAAGAGCTTAGCGAATCTGAGCGATTACTCTTGAACGATTTAGCAGAAGTTGCTTACAAGAAATATCTTGACTTTAAATCACACCCACTATTTCTTCGATACCTTAATGAAATGAGCACTTTGAATTATTATGGACAGTCAAATATAGGTAGTAGACCAGTATCGAGAAACTCAACAAGTGACTTGCATTTTGAAGATTTGAGAGCAATTCCTTTCGTTGGGGCTTGGGGTCAACTAAAACAGAATGTCCCTGGCTATTTTGGGATAGGAACTGCGCTAAAGGCAATGGAGGAAGCGAATAGGCTTGATGATTGCATTGCCCTGTACAACAATTCGGAATTTTTTAAGGCGCTTCTAGCAAATAGTATGCAGAGTATGAGTAAAACAAATTTTGCTCTAACCCAGTACATGAAAGATGACACAGTGTTTGGTGAATTTTGGAGTGATATTTTTGCTGAATACCAACTTAGCAAAGAAATGGCTTTGAAAGTATCCGGACAATCAGTGCTGTTGGAGGATCATCCAGGGAACCGCTCAAGCATTGCATTAAGACAAAGAGTAGTATTGCCTCTGTTAGTTATTCAGCAATTTGCGCTTATTAAAATAAGGGGCCTGAAGGACAAGACGCCTAATAAGCAGGAAGAGATCTCTCAGTTTGAAAATATGATAATTCGAAGTCTTATTGGCAATATCAATGCTTCGAGGAATTCTGCATAGAATCACAATTTAGTACTAGGCAGCCAGATATCAGAAGTTGATTTGGTATTGTCAAAATCATCATCAATGCTTAAATCGGTTCTATCTAAATTCGAAAGTGATTCTTTTGCGCCCCACAGACCCCATATATTGTGAGGATGCTCAGATAAGTCCTTTTCATATTGAATCAAGGCATTTGAATATGCGCCGATTTCCAAGTACGCAGCACCTAGCCAGTGACGGGGTGAAAATGGAAGTGGTTCTGGCTCGTCATAATTAAGGTTTTCATAAAATTCAGTTGCTTTTTTAAAAGAATCAACGGCAGCTTCCATATTTCCTTCAATCCAGGCTATTTCTCCTTCCAAGATTCCTGCCATAGTCCCTACAATGTCTTTTCCATCATGAAACCTAAATCTAGCGGTGGTAGTGTTTGTCAGTTCCCATAATGAGTCAAGAGTATGCTTTGCTGACTCGATATTTCCTTCTTTTAACGAAGCATAACCCTGTGCAAATGTATACATGCTCATGTTGATNTCACCATTAGGCTCAGCATCAATTTGAAGTACTTCATCAAAACGACCGAATCTAATGAGCGCCAACGACAACATCGCAGTATTACCGTTGAGTTTTGCAAGATCTTTTGCTGCTTGAATTGCTGACGCGCTCTGTCCCCCCATACTCGCTGCGTAGTAGAGCATAGTGAGATTATGTGTTGGATAAATAGCAAAACCCTTGCCATAGGCGGCTTTCTGGTCAGAATGCCAAGCAATCGTGTTGGATCTAACCGCATCATCCCATAAACCTAATTCATTCCAAGTATGACTGGGCATATGATTAATATGGCTAGCCCCAGGTATTGTNGCCCCTAAGTGTCTTGCACACGGCGCTGCTAGCTCTGGTGTTGGTGTGGATTCGGTAGCGTGCACTAATAAATGACAAGCTCCGGGATGAGTTATGTCCCTCTCTAAAACTGATAATAGAACATTATGCAGTCTCGTTACATTTGGGTTATCAAGACTTCGATAACCTCGTCTTTCCTCCAAGAGAAAAAGAGCATCCCCATATAACGTCACAATGTTCAAGTCGTTTGGATATTTTCTTGCCAAGTCGTTCATAGCATCTGCATAAGCTTGATCCTGCTCTCTACGATTTTCCGGCTTGAAATCCTCAATATATCGAACTCTCAACGCTTCAATCATGTCGACTTCTTTTTCACTCGCATTATCAAGTCTCTTCAACGCTTCTTGAAGTGCAAAATAGGCTCTAGGTGCCTGAGCAGTGGTCATTGCTCCATTAAGATATGAACCCCAAGCCCAGGCCTCTCCCCACCAACAAATAGCACATGAAGGATCAGCAAAATGTGAAGCCTGAAAAGATCTAGCGGCATCATCTTTTGCAAACGCATACATTAACTGAAACCCTTGATTGAAATACTGCTGTGCTTCCTCGCTAGAGGATGATATCGCAAAGTGAAAATCGCCCATGGCTTCCGGAAAAAGTTTCATGGGTTGATCGAATGAGTCAGGATAGTTGATCTCTTGACAAAAGATCTGAGTTGATACAAATAACGCAAAGAATGTAACTAAAACCCTATTAAGCATTTAAACTCCAATTTGTTATTTCATTAGTCAAATAACGAAACTTCATAAAACAAACTCTACTGGCGCATTAGGCCCAAGAGGTAGTGAAAAAATAACCCATAGTGCAGTCATGACTAGGCCTGAGAGTAGGAGAGCTATCGAGAAAGGAAGCATCGTTGCGGCGAGGCTACCTATTCCGAACTCTTTTTGCCACCTCTGACAAAAGATCAAAATCAAAGGGAAATAAGGCATCAAGGGTGTAATGATATTCGTAGCTCCATCACCCACTCGATAAGCAGCTGTGCTCATTTCGGGACTTATTCCCAGGAGCATCAGCATTGGTACTAATACTGGTGCTAAGAGGGCCCACTTCGCACTAGCTGAACCTATAAATAAGTTGATAATAGCTCCGAACAATATGATCAAGGATAATAATATTGAGTCTGGCAAATTTGAGGTCTCAAGAAAAGAAGCACCATTGATTGCGAAGATAAGGCCTAGGTTTGACCAGTTAAACATCGCTACAAAGTGAGCCGCGGTAAAAGCAAGAACTAGATAGTAAGCAAGGTCAGACATCGACTCGCTCATCATTTTTACAACATCTCTGTGGTCTTTTATGCTGCCTGCACCGTGACCATAAGCCCAGCCAACTGCTAAAAATAGTATAAAAAAACCTGCTACTAACGATTGAAGGAGAGGGTTAAATCTCGAAATACCTTGCTCGCTCTCGTTAATTAATGGTGTGCCAGGTAGTACACATAATAATATCCATAAAAATACAACACCAAGTAATGCCAAGCCGCTATATCTTAAGCCTCGAATTTCATTCTGTGTAAGTTCCGATTCTGGAGATTTGACTATACCTGCGGTTTGACTTTTCCCATCACTAGGCATGTGCATGTTGAGCCGTGGTTCTATGATCCTGTCTGTGACAAACCAAATAACGGGTAAAAAGACTAAAGTCATTCCGCTGATAAAGTACCAATTACCAACCATGTTTGCATTCCAGGATGGATCAAGACTCTCGGCTGCAGCTTCAGTAATACCAAAAAGTAANGGTTCAAGTTGGCCTGGAATTAGATTTGCGGAAAACCCACCTGAGACGCCTGCGAAAGCTGCAGCTATTCCAGCTATTGGGTGCCTATTTGCAGCAGCGAATACAACTCCAGCGAGAGGGATTAGCACTACATAAGCGGCATCTGCTGCAAGATTTCCTATCATGCCAATAAGAGCGACAGCTGGAGTTAAGAGGAACTTTGGGGCCTTTGACATACTNGCGCTCATTGCGGTTGCAAANAGTCCCGATCGTTCAGCAACTCCAGCGCCTAGCATTACAACCAATACGTATCCTAAGGGATGAAAGTCGGTAAACGTAGAGGGCATATCTACTAGAAGTCGTTGAATGTTTGATGCCGAGAGTAAACTCTCCGCATGGATAATCATTTTATTGCCTGTTTCATCGAGAAGGGTAGGATGAAAGGCCGAATATCCGAAAAAACTCGCTATGACACTTATGATAATGACAGTAAAAATACACCACACGAAGATAAAAACAGGATCTGGCAATTTATTGCCTGATCTTTCTATCCAATTAAGGACACTGTTATCAGCAAGATTTGATTTTGTAGTCATTGAATTGTTGTCGCCTTTACTTAGAATAAGCTAAATAGAATTAATCTAACGCAACAGCCGAAAAAATATACGGAGATCTTCAAGATACAATTCTGGTTTTTCTAATGCTGCAAAATGACCTCCTTCACTCATTACTGTCCAATGTCTTAAATCATATGACTCTTCAGCCCAGGCACGTGGTGTAATAAAAATTTCAGCAGGGAATATTGCCGCGCCAGTTGGAACATTTATAAACTCCATAGGCTTTATCTGCGGTGTGTTTCGATTTTCATAATAAATTCTTGTAGAGGAAGTTATTGAATTGGTATACCAGTAGATTGAAATGTTAGTTAACAACTCATCAAAACTAAAATGNTTAGTTAAATCGCCCTTNCTATCTTGAGGCATATCAGTCCAGCCATGAAANTTTTCTACTATCCATGCGGCTAGTCCAGCTGGAGAATCAGCCAAGCCGTAACCAAGCGATTGTGGTTTAGTTCCTTGGATCTGCTGGTAGGCTACCTCATTAAGCATGTATGCCTGTCTGGCCGATCTGGCGTTCTCCTCCTCATCGGTGACTTCAGCTCTCCTCTCCGCGTCAGAGGGGGGAGACGCAAGAATCATATTTGAATGCAAGCCAATCAGCCTTTCAGGGAAATGGTTAGCAAGGTGTCGATTTATGATTGCGCCCCAGTCTCCTCCAGCAATCGCATACCTTTGATAACCTAATTTTTCCATTAATTGAGAAAGTATAAGAGCAATTTTCTCAGGTGAGTAACCAGGTTTTGATGGGGCTTCCGAGAAGCCAAATCCTGGCAAAGAAGGTGCAATTATATGAAATGAGTCTGATATATCTCCACCATGCGACACAGGGTCAGTAAGTGGCTTTATTATTTTATAGAACTCAGAAATGGAACCAGGCCATCCATGAACAAGCATCAAGGGTATGGCATCAGGATTTTCGGAGCGCTGGTGAATAAAGTGGAGATCTAAGTCGTCGACNTCTGTTTTATACTGATCGAACTNNTTAAGTAGNCNTTCTTGTGCTTTCCAATCAAANTCATCCCTCCAATACGCTANGAGATCATTCATAAATGATAAATTTGTNCCGTACTCCCANCTNACGNTGTCGAGTTGATCNGGAAGTCGTGTTCTTTGTAATCGACTATAGAGATCATTGATCTCAGAGTCGGCAACTTCGATTTTGAATGGAATAATGCCATTATTAGCGAATTTACTGTTCATTTCAGACTGCGATCCTGAGAGGGCTTGGGTAGGTGTTGTGGCTGGGGCTATAATTTGGTTATTTGCCAGACTGACTTGACTCGATAACAATAAAGTTAAAATTTGGGATAGGACAAGACATCCTGGTATTCGACAATATGCTTTCATAATATAGTTTTACACAAAATTACAATTAGGCAGTTAAACCAGTTTTGGATTATAGGAGTTATCATCAAAGGTAACACGGTAATCCAGTGCTAGACCCAAATCATGCCGGATTACCGGATTTCAATCAACCAAACTAAATACAGGATTTCTAATGAGTTTACTTGGGTTTGTTAATAAATCTTTAGAGTTACCAACGGAAGAAACAGCGATTCCTGACAGACCATCAAGGTTGATTGTGGAGGAAAATCATTACATATCGGGCAATCGAATTGTAGAGCCTGTGCCTAGCCACCTTGAAAGGGCTGTGTTTGGGATGGGATGTTTTTGGGGGGCAGAACGATTATTCTGGACGTTAAAGGGTGTTTATAGCACCGCGGTTGGTTATGCCGGTGGCATAACAGTGAATCCAACATACGACGATGTCTGCTCAGGTCGTACTGGACATACCGAGGTGGTTCTAACCTTTTTTGATCCATCGGTTGTTTCCTACGAGGATTTGCTTAAAGTATTTTGGGAATCTCACAATCCGACCGAAGGAATGAGACAGGGTAATGACGTCGGAACTCAATACCGTTCAGCAATATATTGCGAAAGCGATGAACAGCTCCTTACCGCAAAAATGAGTCAAGAGGTGTTTCAAAGAGAATTAGATACGAAAAAGTTTCCGTCAATTACGACTGAAATCAATATGTTAAATCATTTTTATTATGCTGAAACTTACCATCAGCAATACCTAGGAAAGAATCCTAATGGCTATTGTGGACTAGTGGGCACCGGGTGCACGTACGAGCAGTTTTGAAAGTAAGCCCTCGAGAACTATTTAAATTTGAGTAGCAATATAGCTTAGGAATTATTTTTATAAAAAATAAATTAAAACAATTAGTTATTGGAATCTCTTCGCGTGCACTATTTGATATGACCGAGAGTCATAAGGTCTTCGAGGAGCAGGGTCTTGATGCGTACAAAGATTATCAGATCTCGCGAGAAGGCCAGCCGCTAAAGCAAGGATTCGCCTTTGAGCTTGTCAAAAAATTACTTGGGCTAAATGATTCACTCAAAGATAAACCCGTAGAAGTCATCCTCCTGTCAAGAAACTCGGCCGACACGGGTTTGAGGGTATTTAACTCAATTCAGCACTATGGTCTCGACATTTCACGGGCTGCTTTTACAGGGGGTAACTATCCCTATAGCTACGTAAACGCTTTCGACTGCCATCTTTTTCTCTCGGCTGACGGAGCCGATGTGAGGGCTGCGCTGGATCGGGGTGTCGCAGCAGCCACCATCCTGCCCTCTGAGAGAAGCAATTCATCGTCTGAAACTTTAAAGATAGCTTTTGATGGCGACGCAGTCTTGTTCTCAGATGAGTCAGAGAAAGTTTTTAAACGCTCAGGCCTCCAAGCCTTTTCTAAAAATGAAAGGGAGTCTGCAAATATTCCTTTAGAAGGTGGGCCTTTCAGGCCGTTTCTTTTTTCTTTGCAACAAATTCAGCAGGCGTTTCCCGATGGTAAAGCTCCAATAAGGACCTGCCTAGTGACGGCTAGATCCGCACCGGCTCACGAGAGAGTNATTAAAACTCTTAGGGCTTGGAACATAAGAATTGATGAGTCTCTTTTCCTGGGCGGCCTAGATAAAGGAGAATTTCTTAAGGCATTTGACGCGGATGTTTTCTTTGATGATCAAAGAACGCACTGCGAATCTGCAAGAAATCACGTTACAACCGGCCATGTCCCCAATGGCGTAACCAACGATTAACAGCTTCAAATACTGTAGACCACTCCCAGGCTAAACAAAATAACAGCGAGAATATGCTGCAAAAGCTTGTCTGGCACTTGCGAACTAATTTTTGACCCAAAGTAGATAGCGGGCAGGGAGCCAATTAGTAAACCGATAAGCAATAAAATATCTACAAATCCCGCAACGAAGTAGCCTAAACCAGCAATTAGNGTTAACGGGACGGCATGTGCGATATCGGTTCCAATTACTTTAACGACAGAAGTTTGTGAGTATATTGTCAAAAGTATCGCAGCGCCGAACGCACCAGCCCCGACTGAGGATAGGGTCACACAGAAACCAAGCAATATACCCATCAGCCATGTGATTATAGAGCGATGTTTGTGTAGTGGGATCATAAAGAATGCTGGTTTTTCCTCTACTGATTTTTTCCTTATATAATCCTTTAGTATCAATATGATACCGGTAACGATTAACATAATTCCTAAGTATTTAGTTAATAATTGTTCAAAGTCTGAGGAGTTTTGGAAGCTTGCATCCAAATAAAATGCATGAAGCCCCAGTGAAATAGGAATACTTCCGCTCGCGAGAATATAGACGATCTTCCAATTCACATTACCTCTCTTGTGGTGCGCATAAACTCCGTTTGCCTTCGTAATGGCCGCGTACAGTAAATCAGTGCCGATCGCTACCGGAGGCGAATAACCAAAAACGAGTAGGAGCGGAGTCATGAGAGAGCCCCCACCAACACCAGTTACCCCGATAGCGAATCCTACAAAAGCTCCTGCTATGATATGAAGTAAGAAATCCATTTACAATAAAAACNATATAATTCAATTAGTTAAGAAATTCTTGATGATCTTAGGTCGTGTGAAGACCACACTCTCTATGCTCAAGCACTTTGGTTGGATCAAAATAGCTCGTTTCATTAGGTAGATTATGATTCGATAAATATTCTGTGAGTTCATCATCCTCCCAATAGAAGAATGGACTGATTTTTAACACTCCATTTGAAGAATATGACGCAATATCCAAAGAACCCCTAAATTCTGTTTGTCCCTTGCGAATATTGTTTAGCCAGAGATCAGCCCTATGTTCTTGCATAGCCCTTCGAAAGGGCTCTAACTTTACTTCCTCTGTAAATTCACCATGCATGGGATCATCTATTTCAGGGATAGACCCTGTCACTGCATTACGATGAGCTGCTGATCTATGAGGGTGATATATCGATATGTTAAGGTTGAATCTTGTAATGAGCTCATTGGCATGTCGGTAAGTTTCACCGGTGTTATATCCCGAATCACACCAAATAATGGTTATATCAGGTTTATATTTTGTACAAGCGTAAATAATCGAGGCTTCAAAGGGGCCAAAGTTTGTAGTTAGGATAGGACAATTACTTATAGAAAGAGCCCATTTTATAATTTTTTCAGGAGATTCATCCTGTAGTTCTTTATTTATCTTGGTTAAATCTAATCCCATACTGACCTCTAAATCTATGCTCTTGAAATTTTTTAATCTGATTTTTTTTGTGAACTAAAAAATTATTGGATTCAAATATATTTCATGAAGTCTGTTTATCAAGACAGCTAGTATTTTACACTATTAAGCTTAATAATAATGAAGTCATCGCAGTATAGTATGCACACAAGATCTCATGTTTTTTTGATTGGAGACGAATAGAATGGAAATAGCTTGTTTAGATTTAGAGGGCGTCCTCGTCCCTGAGATATGGATTGGGTTTGCAGAAAAAACNGGAATCACTGAACTGCGCGCGACAACGAGAGACATTCCTGACTACGATGTTCTAATGAAACAGCGCCTCAAATTGCTAAAAGAAAATAACTTGGGATTGAAAGATATACAAGAAGTCATTTCTACTATGTCGCCAATGGAAGGAGCTGTCGATTTTGTAGCATGGCTGAAAGAGAGATTTCAAGTGGTCATTCTCTCCGATACATTTTATGAATTCTCCGAGCCACTGATGCGACAGCTTAATTTCCCTACTTTATTCTGTCATCGACTGATTGTTGATTCGAGTGGTGTTATTACAGATTACAAGCTACGACAGAAGGATCCAAAGCGACAATGTGTCAAAGCCTTTCACAAACTTAACTTTAGGGTAATTGCCTCTGGCGATTCTTATAACGATACGACTATGCTCTCTGAAGCGGAGGCTGGCATTTTATTTCGTGCACCGAGCAATGTCGTTGAAGAGTTTCCTCAGTATCCGTCAGTTGGAAATTACGAGGAACTAAAGAAAGAGTTTATCAAGGCTAGTGTTAGGGATTTAACCCTTTAAAAATAGCTCATGGGTCAGCAACGAAAAATGTTAATCAAGAATTTCAATACTTCCAAATCTAATCATGTCTAATATTACATTAGCACATTCACTCGTTTGATATTTAGCTATAAAGCCCTCAAAAAAAAGGCTCTCGCTCATTTCTTTAGCTAAACTAGCCTCGTTTATGCTGATAGGGTAAGTTCTTCCATCAGAGAATAAGAATACTAGACCTAGAGACTGCAGGATACAAAAGGCAAATCTGCTTGCCGGATGCAGACAGACCTTCCCTTTGCCCGCGATAATGCTCCACAAATCTGCTACCGAATCAATAGGGTAATTGTTATAAAATAGCTCTTTATTTCGCGGTTCTGTTACCAAGGTGCCAAATAATCGAACAAAACCTTCATAATCCTCATGGGAGGATATTTTGAACGCTTCCTTAAGATCGCTTTCAGTAATTTCCCAGCAATATTTCTGTTTATCTGGTGAATCTGAATTTTTAAAGCGATGAAAAGGATTGTTTGATTCTTTCTTATTTCCATTAAATTGAGGTGACATTTCATATACTGAGGGTGCTCTGAAACCGACGGAAAAACATAAGCTATCAGTTAAAGCAATTCCGTTATGAGAAATATGGGGAGGTATGTAGAGAGCGTCTCCTTTTTCAAGAATAAATTCTTCCTTGACTGAAAAGTCTGAAAGTAAATTAAGCTGTGATGATTTGTTAATAGGGGTGTTGTGGTCACAAGTTTCTCCAAGTTGCCACAATCTTTTGCCTTCACCTTGGATTAAGAAAACATCATAATGATCGAAATGTGGTCCGACCCCACCACCTGGAGTGGCAAATGAAACCATAATGTCGTCAAGCCTCCATCCTGGAATAAAATCGAACAACTTCTTTATGTNNCTTGTNTGCTCATCATAAAGATCAACACTTTGAACAAGAAGTGTCCAGTCTTCTGATGGAAGTTCTTCAAANAGTTCCTCTAAGAAAGGGCCATGTTCAACGTTTTTNNGTGGANTTTTCTGTACTAAACGGGATTCAGCAAAACTTTCACAGGCAAGTCCTGCTAGTTCATCCGGGGTTATAAGTTGCTCATAAGAGAGGAAATTTCTCAAAATCTTGGGCGTTTTCTGCCAAGAGTTTTTAAGAAATTCTTGGTAATCAAACTGAGAATTTAATTGCATTTCAATCAGATGGATTTAGCCTTCGAGACCGCATTCCCTAGATAGGATCGAGGAGTAAGATCCATGAGCGCTCGTTTTGTTTCACCCGGGATTTCGAGTTTTGAAACGAAGTCTTTTAAGATATTCTCATCGATCTGTTTGCCTCGGGTAAGTTCTTTTAGTTTTTCGTATGGATTTGTTATGTTATGGCGCCTCATTACGGTTTGTATGGGCTCCGCTAAAATTTCCCAACATTCATCAATGTCCCTATCAATTATTTCTGTATTTAGTTCTAGTTTGGAAAGGCCACGCAGATGTGACCTGTAGGCTAGAAGGCTATAACCAAAGCCTGTGCCTAGGTTTCGAAGGACGGTTGAATCGGTCAAATCTCTTTGCCATCGTGAAATAGGTAATTTGGATGAGAGATGTCCAAAAACGGAATTTGCTAGTCCTAAATTTCCTTCCGAATTTTCAAAATCAATAGGATTGACTTTATGAGGCATTGTAGATGATCCGATTTCGCCAGATATTAGAGCTTGTTTAAAATAGTTTAGAGAAATAT
Source organism: Gammaproteobacteria bacterium (assembly GCA_002727755.1). Lineage (GTDB taxonomy): Bacteria > Pseudomonadota > Gammaproteobacteria > Pseudomonadales > Pseudohongiellaceae > UBA9145. The sequence continues at coordinate 23,743 of PBXX01000078.1, forward strand.
AGCTCCAAATATCTCGATTAAAATCAAGTAAAATGTTGTTAAAGCGAGAAAACGAATCCATCAATTCTGAGATATAATCATGGGGCTCGATTTGTGTTGTGTATGGGTTAAATTTAATGCCAAGGTTTTCGACAAATTCCTTTGAGAATGATTCCCAATCAATGTCTGGGTAGGCCACGATATGAGCATTATAGTTGCCTACAGCACCATTTATTTTACCGAGAATTTCACATTCCGTAACACGCTTAATCTGCCTTCGCAGCCTGTATACAAAATTTGCAAACTCTTTGCCAACTGTGGTCGGAGTAGCAGGCTGGCCATGTGTTCGAGATAGCATGGGCTGATCAGAATAAGATCTCGCCATCAAAGCAATACGATTGGCAATTTCTTGCATAACCGGCAATAAGACTGATTCTCGACCATCTTTGAGCATTAAAGAATAAGCTAGGTTATTTATATCTTCTGATGTACAAGCGAAATGAATAAATTCTAATAACGGTTTTAAGTGTTCTTTTTGTTCAACGTTTTCCTTTATGAAGTATTCGACGGCTTTTACATCATGGTTTGTAGTTTTCTCAATGTCTTTGATTCTTTGCGCATCTTCCACATTAAAATTATCTACTAAGATATCTAAGTTTTGTGTATCTATGCNTCTTAGTTCCTCTATTTTTGGACATTTGCATAGTGCCTTTAACCAGGAAATTTCTATGATCAATCGATACTTGATCAAACCAAATTCACTGAAATAAGGATTTAATTCTTCACATTTAGCTCTATAGCGACCGTCAAGAGGAGAAAGTGATAGTAATGAATTATTTTCAAGATTTGGCATAATGAGTNTTCCCGAAGCTCAATTGAAATCAGGGTTGATTTTTTGATGAATATTGCTAACTGTATTTTTGAACCGCACGTTATAAATTTGTTGCAGCCAGCGCATCCGTGCAAGTTGATGCCAAAGGGCTAATTTTTGACCTTGCCTCCTACTGTAGTTCTGGGGATGCACGCTCAATTATAGCTCCTCCTAAACATTGCTCTCCAGTATAAAAAACGACATGTTGACCCGGAGTAATCGCTCTTTGTGGTTTATCAAAATCTACTTGGATNANNCCACTANCAAGGCCTNTTANGAAACATAATTGATCGGTTTGTCGGTATCTAATTTTNGCNGAGCAATNNAAAGGCAGCTTTGGTTGTTCCTCATTAACCCAAAAAAGTTGGCTTGCAATTAANCNAGTTGAATACAAATCTGTATGCTCATTACCTTGAGCGACGATCAAAATATTATTTTTTATGTCTTTATCAATCACATACCANGGATTCTCTGGATAATTTTTAACTCCACCAATTCCTAATCCTTGTCTTTGCCCAATAGTGTAGAACATAACACCAGAATGTTTTCCTATNATTTCTCCATCNGTTGTTTCAATATTACCAACTTTAGTGAGAACATACTTAGATAAAAAATCTTTAAATTTTCGCTCACCGATAAAACAAATTCCGGTACTGTCTTTTTTATCNTGAGTATCAAAATTATGATCTTTTGCNATTTTTCTCACTTCNGATTTTTTTAAAGCCCCAATAGGAAAAAGACTCTTATCTATACAAAATTCTGGCACTCGACTTAAGAAATAACTTTGATCTTTTTCATCATCTAATCCTTTNANTAAAATNCTGGNTCCATCAATTNTCTTGCTTCTTACGTAATGTCCCGTAGCAATAAAGTCGGCTCCTAAATCTAAAGCGTATTCTAAGAATGCTTTGAACTTAATTTCCTTATTACAAAGTATATCTGGNTTGGGGGTGCGTCCTGATTGATACTCAGTTAAGAAATGCTCGAAGACATTATCCCAGTACTCAGCAGAGAAGTTTGCAACATGAAGTTTAATCTTGAGATCATTGCATACGCTAGTTGCATCAGCGAGATCATCCTTGGCTGTGCAGTACTCTGTGCCATCGTCTTCTTCCCAATTTTTCATGAAGAGACCTTCAACATGATAACCCGATTCGATTAGCAGATAGGCTGAAACTGATGAATCGACTCCACCAGACATTCCAACAATTACATGTTTTTTNTCACTCATCAGAAANACTATTCCAATATTCAGTTGAGATAANAGAAAGAGGATGGTGANCCTTTTTTANAAAGTCTCTCAGATTTTGAAGNACNAGTGGACTTCGCATNTCATTACTCAGCAACTCGGCTTCANTTATGCTTAACCAGCAAGTANCAANTATNCCTTTATCAAGTNGATANNCTTCNAAATGATTNAGGNNCTTTCCNACAAAACANTGNCTTANNTAACAAACCCCAGAGCTTNTTGATACATACTGATAAATTCCTAAGAAACCGGTTACTTCGATTTCCCAACCCGTTTCTTCAAGTGTTTCTCGCTTCGCTGCTTCTATTAAAGTTTCATTCTTTTCTAAATGCCCTGCCGGTTGATTATAAACAGTTCTACCTTCAATGCGTTCTCGAACAAACAAAAATTTATCAAGTCGTTTGAGCACGCAAGCTACCGTTATGTGGGGATTAGGCATAGAATTAGGACTTCTAAGAAGTAAAGTGCTTTGACAGTTACTGGTTGTTACATTATACAACTTATGCTTTCCTAATTATAATTTGAATGATATTCGGACAATCTTTAAAAATGACAATTTCTGGGTCACAAATTCATGAACAAATTAAGTCATATAGATATTAAGGGCGATGCCAGGATGGTTGATGTCGGTGAAAAGGCAAATACCAAAAGGCGTGCCATGGCTGGTGGCTCTGTTTCAATGAAGAGTGAAACTTTAAAATTAGTTTTAGAAGGGGAGCATAAAAAGGGGGATGTGTTGTCAGTTGCCCGAATAGCGGGCATTCAGGCTGCAAAGAACTGCTCTCAATTAATACCTCTTTGTCATCCACTGATGCTTACAAGCGTTAGCGTAGATTTTGAGATCGATATACGAAACAATAAAATAAACATAATGACGGAGTGCAGAGTTAACGGCGCCACGGGAGTTGAAATGGAAGCTCTTACCGCGGCCTCAGTTGCAGGACTAACCATCTACGATATGTGTAAAGCTGTCGATAAAGAGATGTCAATTGGCCCATTTTTTCTGAATGAGAAATCTGGCGGGAAAAGCGGGCACTTCATCCGTGAGGAGAGTTGAATAATGCTTAAGATTCTCTATTTCGCGCACCTGAGAGAGCAATTAGGCAGAGAGTGCGATGATCTAGTGCTGCCGGATGGGGTTGCCAATGTCGCAGAACTTATAGAATTTTTAAAAAATGCAGATCCTGTCGTCAATGACATCTTTGAATCAACCCCCAAAATTTTAGTAGCAATCAACCAAGTAGTTGTCTCAAGGGATTCTGAAGTGACTCAAAATGATGAAATAGCATTTTTTCCCCCTATGACGGGTGGTTAATCAAATAAAGGTATTAGGTATGATTTCAGTTCAGCATGAAGACTTTAATATTGGTGTTGAATATGAAAATCTCAGAATTTTCGCAAAAAGCCCCGGCGCAATAGTTACGTTCACAGGCTTAGTTAGGCAGATTTATGACAAAGAATCGAAGGGTGACAGCGTTCAGTCTCTATANCTTGAACATTATCCAGGNATGACGGAGCAAAANNTAATTGAAATCGAGGANCAAGCTCATTCNAAGTGGGAGTTACTTGNNAGTANAATTATTCACAGAGTGGGNGAGCTAAGTNCGGATGATCAAATAGTTTTCGTTGGTGTGGCAAGCAGTCATCGTGAAGATGCGTTTCTTGCGGCACAGTACATTATGGATTTTTTAAAAAATGAAGCACCATTCTGGAAAAAACAAAAGACCCAACATGGTGACGGATGGATCAGTAGCAGAAAATCTGATCTTGCTGCCATAAATAAATGGAAGTAACGATCATCTATAAGCTACCTCTCTTCTTAAGAATTGACCTGGCAACAAATTCTCCAAACACCAATCTCCGATGGCGATTCTAATCAATCGTAATGTCGGAAATCCCACGGCTGCCGTCATTCTCCGTATTTGTCTATTTTTACCTTCATAAATAATTATTTTGATCCAGCTCGTTGTTATAAATTTTCGCTTCCGGATTGGAGGCTCTCTGTNCCANAGATTGGCTGGCTCATCAATGCGATCAACAATTGCGGGTTTGGTCANCCCGTCCTTTAAGCATATACCATCCCTCAATGTCTGAATGGCACCTGAGCTGATCTCATTTTCAACTTGGACCAAATATGTCTTATNAAGCTTAAATTTGGGATCGGTAATTTGATTCTGCAATTTGCCATCATTCGTTAGTACTAAGAGTCCCTCAGAATTTTTGTCTAGGCGTCCNGCTGGATAGAAACCTTTCAGGGNAATATATGGNGCTAGTGTNTCAGATAGAATATCGCCTGAAAATTGCGAAACTATTCCAAAAGGTTTATTCAAAAGAAGTATTTCAGGCATAACTAGTAGTNGCTCTCAGACACTTCTAGAGAACATTGTCTGAAATATTAGATAAAAACAATAAAATTCAATATTTTAATGCTTTAATTTAATCTTAATCCTCATCTTTAGATTCGATATCTTCGGCTTGTTCAGACTCATCCGATATCGGTTGAATGTTCGCTGCATGGAGTCCTTTTGGACCCTCTATGGTNTCAAACGATACATGTTGACCTGCTTTTAGAGTTTTATAGCCTTCCATACCAATCGCAGAATAATGAGCGAATAAATCGTCTCCGCCGTCATCTGGCAAAATAAACCCAAACCCCTTGGCATTATTAAACCATTTAACTTGCCCCTTGCTCATGGGATCTTCTCCCTTATTTTTATAATATGTTTTAATTATTGTCTAATGACATTTTAGTCACTAGTTTTGATACACCATCATATAAGTAATGTCAAAGTACCCTTTGCTATTTTAAAGCTAACATTTTCCGATCTATAAAGATAAAATCGAAGTAAACTAAGGATATAATCTGGTCAAACCCGCGTATTAAGTGTTGTCAGCAATCAAACCAGATCAAGATAGAAACTCATATTAATGTTTAGCCAATATAGTCATCTAGTGAAAAGAATATTTGATATACCGATTCAGGTTTCCTCTGGCCCCGATGAAGAGCATGAAATTGATCGGGACATAGGAACTATTACAAAAGAGAAAGAACCTGAGCTAAAAAAGCCGCCGTTATATAAGGTCGTTTTAATTAATGATGACTACACGCCAATGGAGTTTGTGGTGGAAATCCTGAGAGTCTTCTTTGGAATGAATGTAGAGAAAGCGACTCAAGTTATGTTGAAGGTTCATACAGAGGGAAAGGGAGTATGCGGAGTATTTAGTAAGGATGTTGCCGAGACAAAAGCCGCACAAGTTAATGACTATTCCAGGGAGTGTGAACAGCCGCTTTTATGCTCTGTTGAGGTAGATAGATGAAATTGGTACAGATGTATGTTGAGTAAAGAATTAGAAATCACGCTTAATGTCGCATTCAAATCTGCGCGTAAAAATCATCATGAGTTCATGACCGTTGAGCACTTATTGTTAGCTTTATTAGACAATGAGATAGCGTGTAATGTTCTTAAATCTTGCAATTGTGATCTGAATGAACTGAGAATTTCACTTGAACAGTTTATAGACTCCACCACACCGTTATTAGATGATTCTGAGTCAAACCTGGAAACACAAGCAACGCTTGGTTTCCAAAGAGTACTACAAAGAGCGGTTTTTCATGTTCAATCTTCCGGGAAAAGTGAGGTAACCGGAGCAAATGTTTTGGTAGCTATATTTAGTGAGCAAGAAAGCCAGGCCGTATTTTTTTTAAAAAAACAGGATATCGCTAGACTTGATGTGGTTAATTTTATTACTCATGGGATTTCCAAAAACTCCCGATCTTCTGATGCAGATGAGCAGAGGACTGACAGTGAAAAACAAGAGTCTGAAGCCCATCAACAATCAAATCCTCTAACTGAGTTTGCAACAAACCTTAACGAGCAAGCAGAATCTGGAAAAATCGACCCTTTAATAGGGAGAATTAAAGAAGTAAACAGAGTAGTTCAGATTTTATCGCGAAGAAGGAAAAATAACCCTTTATTAGTAGGTGACTCTGGTGTGGGTAAGACTGCTGTGGCTGAAGGATTAGCTCGCCTGATAGTAGAGGGTAATACCCCGGAGATTCTTTCAAAAAGTATAATATTTTCACTTGATCTAGGTGCGCTGCTTGCCGGAACTAAATATAGAGGAGATTTTGAAAAACGTTTTAAAGCACTTTTAAATGAACTAAAACAAAATCAAAATGCCATACTGTTTATTGATGAAATTCATACAATTATTGGAGCAGGGGCAGCATCAGGCGGTGTGATGGACGCAAGTAATCTTCTCAAGCCAGCGCTAACTTCTGGGGATATTAGATGTATTGGGTCGACAACATACCAAGAGTATCGAGGTATCTTTGAGAGAGATAGGGCACTTTCGAGGAGATTTCAGAAAATAGATATTACGGAGCCCGACGTAGACACTACTTACAAAATTCTTAAAGGTTTGAAACCGCAGTTTGAACAATATCATGATCTTAGATACAGTGATAATTCCCTGAAAGCTGCTTCAGAGCTCGCTGATCGATACATCAATGATAGATTTATGCCAGATAAAGCGATCGATGTCATTGATGAGGCAGGCGCTTATCAGAGATTGCAGCCCAATAGCAAGAGGAAAAAGCTTATCCAAGCTATAGATGTGGAGAGGGTTGTTGCGTCGATAGCAAATATACCTCCAAAGCACGTTACTAAATCTGATACCCAGTCTCTCAAGAACCTAGATACTAATTTAAAAATGGTGGTTTTTGGGCAAGATGAAGCAATAGAGTCACTAGCTACAGCGATTAAACTGTCTCGAGCAGGCTTGAATGAAGGTGAAAAACCAATAGGGTCATTTCTATTTGCGGGGCCAACCGGTGTCGGAAAAACAGAGGTTAGTCGCCAGCTTGCAAAAATTATGGGAATAGAACTCCTAAGGTTTGATATGTCAGAGTACATGGAAAGACACACTGTTTCACGTTTAATCGGTGCGCCGCCTGGTTATATTGGTTTTGATCAGGGAGGCTTAATGACTGAAGCGGTAAATAAAAATCCGCATGCAGTACTATTGTTGGATGAGATAGAAAAAGCCCATCCTGACGTTTTTAATATCCTCCTGCAGGTAATGGATCATGGAACATTGACGGATAACAATGGCAGAAAAGCAGATTTTAGGAACGTAATTTTAGTTATGACTACTAATGCTGGTGCCCAAGAAATGGCTAGATCGTCAATTGGCTTTTCAGAACAGAACCATTCCAGTGATGGTTTAGAAATTCTTAAGAAAACCTTTACGCCAGAATTTCGCAATAGGTTAGACGCGATAGTTCAATTCGGCGAGTTAGATAAGCAGACAATTCGTACCGTTGTCGACAAATTTTTAGTGACGTTACAGGTCCAACTAGATGATAAGAATGTTGTTCTTCACATCGATGATTCAGTAGTAGACTGGTTAATAGAGAACGGATATAGCAAGACGATGGGCGCGCGCCCTATGGCTAGATTAATACAGGAAAAACTTAAGAAACCACTAGCCGAGCATATTTTATTTGGTGAATTATCCACCTCTGGCGGTAATGTTTATCTTGAAGAGAGTAACGACCAGATAAATTTCAGGATTGAGTCAAGTAAGAAGGAAAATAAAGAAAGGTTAGCTACCAAAAATACTACTCTCTAGTAGTACAGACGCTTATCTGGCTCTGTAGGTNATTCTGCCTTTTGATAAATCATAAGGTGTCANCTCAACCTTTACTTGATCTCCTGTTAATATTCGGATGTAATTTTTACGCATTTTNCCTGATATATGAGCCGTCACGACATGGCCGTTTTCCAACTTTACCCTNAACATGGTGTTGGGGAGAGTATCAACAACTTCTCCATCCATCTCAATCTGATCTTCTTTAGGCATAAAACTCTCCTGTAAAAANAACGGCGCATTGTGACTTAATTTTTATCAAGACGCAAAGCTGATTCATAAATTACANCGAATTATTCTCTNTGGGNAGANATTGACCCTATNAAATNCNAATTCAATTTACTTCTACCCACTTGTTATTTACTAACATTTCTAGGGGGCGAAATCTTGTTTTATAGAGCATTTTCCGACAATTTTTAATCCAGTAACCTAGATATAGATATAAACGCTCTTGCTCTAAAACTTGGTGAATTTGATACAAAATTGCATATGTGCCTAGAGACCTTCGTTTATCAGCAGGATCATAAAAACAATACACAGCAGAGAGACCATCTTGAAGTATGTCGGCTACACTTACTGCAATTAATTTTTCTTTATCAAAAAATTTAAAAAAAATAGTGTCGTCAGTATTTTTAAGAATAAAAGCACTGAACTGTTTTTCAGTCGCGGGAAACATGTCACCATCTACATGGCGATGGTTTATATAAGATTCATATAGTGCGTATGATTCATCTAATTTCAGATCACTTGACACGTCAACACGAATATCTTGGTTAATCTTAAGTATTCTTTTAAAAGAACTTTTTGATTTAAATTTTTTAACAGGAATACGGCACGCAATGCATGCTTTGCATGAATTACAGTCAGGCTTATAGAGTAAGTGCCCGCTGCGACGAAACCCCTTGTCAGTTAAGGCAGAGTTTAGCTTTTGGCTGATTTTTGTCGCGGGATCAAGGAATATAGTTGTTGCATTTTGATCTGAAATATAACT
>PBXX01000079.1 GCA_002727755.1 Gammaproteobacteria bacterium
TCAGTCATATCCATCAGACTTTCCGCGTAAGCTGGCTCAGCTGACCAAACAATACTGCTATACATTTGGCAATTATCATTGACGCTCGATGACAATGGTAGAAGCGCTAAGGGGCCTGTAGGCATAAATCGCTGTAACGCAATTTTTTGATGGGGCTTCGCAGTTTTGACCGTGGATACTATAGCATTATGATTATATTCCCACTCTCGGACTTCAAAACTTTTCAACTCACGGATTTTTGAATTTACTCCATCAGCTGCAATAACAAGTCTTGCCCTTAGGACACCTTGATCTGCCGTATTCAGCAGAACCCAATCATCAATTTCTTCGAGCGCATCAACTGAGCAAGGTCGAATAAGTTCAACATTACATGTTGATTCAAGGCACTGTGTTAATGCATCAATAACAAGAGAATTCTCAACAATAGTGCCCAGTCTCGGAGCTGCCAGGTCATCGGCAGAAAAAGTGATACTGCCAGTGCCATCAGCATCCCAGATATACATTTCACGCAGATCGCAATAACGCTGCTGTTCAATTAATGTCCAAGCACCTAAACGCGTGAGTATCTCCCTTGACGATGAACTCAACGCGCTGACTCTGCTATCAAACTTCGGCACATCTGCACCAGAGACTGACTCTTTAGCGGACGATTCACTTTTATCGATCAAAGCTACTCTAAGTCGAGTATTTTTAAAAAGGTTAGCCACCGTCAGCCCAACCATACCTGCGCCAACAATAATTACATCAAAGTCATTCATGTTATTTAGTTTCATTTAAAAAGATTATAGTGCCGAGTCAAAATCAAGCCAGTTGAACTATATTCCTCAGAAGGTTCTTNACTGATAATATCTCGACTTAAGTTTCGAATATACATCCTGAAGGATTAAGTGATGAGTAACCAAGTTAATATTGAAGAAATAGCCGATTTTCTTGGTAAAGAAGTCGGATTGACAGACTGGATTGAAATTAACCAAGCCCAGATAAACAAATTTGCCGACGCCACAGGAGATCATCAGTATATTCATGTTGATGAAGACAGGGCCGCTGAGACTCCTTTTGGCGCGACCATTGCTCATGGTTTTTTAACACTGTCACTCTTAAGCAAGCTTAGCTCAATGAATGGAGGTGTTAAACTTAAAAACAGTGTCATGGGAATTAATTACGGGTTAGATAAAGTGCGTTTTGTTAGTCCTGTTANAGTNAACAGTAGAATCAGGGCNAGATTTGAGNTNGTTAGCGCAGAAGAGAAGAAACCCAAACATTACCTGTTAAAACATAATGTAACTGTCGAGATAGAGGGTGTCGAAAAACCTGCCTTAATTGCTGAGTGGCTCGGGATGACAGTTGTTCAATGACAAATAGAATAAGCAATCGAGCTCTCATTTNAATGATGAAAAAACTTTTGCTTTCTGTTCTACCTATACTCCAATCATGTGCTGGCGACCCACCTGACAATCTGGGCGTATACGAAAACAAATTAACTCGCTGTCCAAATTCCCCNAACTGCGTCTCGAGCTTTGACAATAAAAAGCCACACGCAATAAGACCAATAAGAGCGAAGCTTGAAAAAATTGAAAGNACTTTAGCTTCCTTGGATAACGCAAACATAGTTGAGAGATCAAGTAATTACATCAGGGCCGAGTTTAAAAGCCGCTTTATGGGCTACGTNGATGATGTNGANTTCCTGTATGATGAATTTGANGGTATTAGCCANGTTAGATCAGCATCAAGAGTCGGATTTAGTGATCTAGGAGTAAANAGAAGACGTGTNGAAAAGATACGNAGCCTAGTAGAGTAATCATNATTTTCAACCCAAGCCCATAGCTTTTTTAGCAAGAGNNTTTCTNAAANGAGGGAACAATTCTANCGNTAGCAATCCAAACTTGCGGACCANCACNTCTGAGGGAGCATTGCTAGAAAATAGCGAAACTAGTTTGTCAGTAAANGTAATAACCTGATATTGATCNTCGGACTGTCTCTCCANGTAACNTTGGAGAACACGCATGTCCCCACAANCCATACCATCTTTNAACCCCNTCTCTATACTTGNTATNAGNCTTNGCATATCCCTCAAAGCTAAATTCATNCCTTGNCCGGCGACTGGATGAAGTGTGTGAGCCACATTCCCAAGTAAAACTAGACCGGGTCTAATTTGCTCTCGAGCGAGAGACTGATTCAAAGGNAAACAANCTAGCCTTCCTATTCTGGTAATTTCCCCCAATCGATAGCCAAAAGAGTTTTGCAGTCTCTTTCGCAATTCTGCCTCTTCTAAATCAAGAATTTCATCGNTTTCATCAGGATTAACGGACCAAACTACCGAGCACCTGTTTTCAGTTTTAAATTTGCGGAGGGGTAATACTGCTAGTGGACCTGTATCGGTGAAGCGTTCGAAAGCTACACCTTCATGAGCTTTCTCAAAGGCTACGTTGGAGACTATAGCATGCTGGTTGTAAGCGTGATTAATATTAGAGATTCCGAGATCCCTACATACTGATGATCTTCCCCCGTCTGCGAGCACCAACAAACTCGAAGTTACTATCCAATCACTCTCTCCGCTGCCCACTCTAAGACTCATACCACTTGCCTTAGGAGTAACACCTAATATGTTAGCTGATACTAAGAAATGAATTTTAGGCGAAGCGGTCAATCGATTTTGCAGTGTCAATCTCAAATCTTCATTCTCGATGACAAACCCAAGGGCTTCAACGTTTTGCTCCTCACTAGAAATTGTCGTCGTCCCGACTCTACCTTTGTCAGAAACATTTATACTCCGAATCGCTTCAGCATTTTTGCACAAATCCAACCAAATTGATGATTTACCCAATATCTCTTTAGACCCAAAAGAAAGCGCGGTGGATCGGGAATCAAAATTGCTCTCAGTTGAATCTTTTGTGGATGTTGAGGTAGCTTCCACCACTAGGATAGTTAGATTTGATTTGCTTGTAGTCTCGCTCATGGTGACAGCAAAAGTAGCGCCAACCATTCCGCCTCCGACTATGACAATATCGTAGNTATTTTGNGGGGTNTTTATGATCATTAAGCATTTNTATAGTTANGCAACTTGATCTGACATGAAGCTCTCAATTTCATCAATAGTTTTTGGTATTCCATTACTTAATACCTTATACCCAGTTTTTGTAACTAAAATATCGTCTTCAATACGAATCCCGATGCCACGCCATTTTTTTGGTACTGAAGTATCCGAAGGTGATATGTATATNCCCGGCTCAATAGTTGTAACCATACCAGGCTCAAGCAATCTCCAATGNCCGTCAATTTTGTAATCCCCAACATCATGAACATCCATCCCGATCCAATGTCCAACTCTATGCATGTAGAATTGCTTATATTCTTCTGACTTAAGTATCTGTGATAGAGAACCGGTCAAGAGGCCAAGATCTAATAATCCTTGAGCGATAATTGCGACCGACACATCATGAGGGGCGTTCCAGGTGTTACCGGGCCTTACTGCTTTTATTGATTCCTCTTGCGCGTGCAGAACTATTTCGTAAATTAACCTTTGTTCTTTTGTAAATTTACCACTCGCCGGGAAAGTCCTTGTAATATCTGACGCGTAATAATCGTATTCACAACCAGCATCAATCAGGACCAAGTCTCCTTTTTTAATCTCCTNNTTATTGGAGTTGTAATGAAGTACACAAGCATTATCGCCTGCNCCCACGATAGATTGGTACGCCGGTGATCTGCTGCCATTTCGGACAAATGCATACTGCAATTCTGCTTCTAGTTNATACTCTTTTATTCCGGGATTACACCNACGCATGGCTGCCTTATGGCCCTCGGCAGATATNTTAGCTGCTTTCTCCATAAGCTTAATTTCAGCTGGNCTCTTGATAAGNCTTAACTCATGGAGTAAGTGATCAAGTACTTGAAACTCACTGGGCGGAGGAGGGCCAACCTTTGCGTTGTTCCGGATATTTTTCACCCAAGCCATCACTTTTCCGTCAAAATTATCATCTTTTCCCATAGAGTAATAAATACGGTCCCTACCTTCGATTAGGCCCAAAATTATGTCATCAACATCGGCAATAGGATAAGCGTCATCAATTTCTAAAGTATTGATTGCCGCATCTGGTCCCAGTATGTAGCCTGTCCATAGCTCTTTTTCGATATCTTTCTCTCGACAAAATAATATTACCTCACCCTGCTGTCGCCCGGGCACTAGAGCCAATATCGCCTGTGGTTCGGAAAAACCGGTCAAATAATAAAAATCACTACTCTGCCTATATTGATATTCCGCATCATTATTACGCAAGCACTCCGGTGCCGANCTTAATAATCCGATACTATTGGGCTCCATCCGTGCCATCAATTCCTTTCTTCGCTTTTTAAATTCTNTATTANTAATACCCATTGCGCTTNTNCCTAAATCCAACAATAAATTCCCGTTTAATTAACAAATTCGTCGCCTAAAGGTCTAAATTAATTCTTATAAAAGTNATGTACGCACTTAAATGCANCTTACAATTAATTTGTTAGATTAGATCATTGACCGATTTTCGTACCGGCTCTATAGTAAACATTCTACTAGATTCGTTTACAATAACACTGAAATAAACCGATTTTAAAACTCTGAATGTTGATTACCTATAAAGAAANCCAAAAATGACAGATGATACTGAAGAAAAATTTGCTTCACTTAAAGAGAAAGTNGACGATCTGATTAAAGTTTGTTCGGANATGAAGCTAAAGAATCAAATCCTNAAGGCTAGCGAAAATAACTGGCAGGCGGAACGCAGGCAACTATTAGAGAAAAATAAGGAAGCAAAGTCAAAATTAGAATCTATTTTGANTCGGCTAAAAGCAATGAATAACTCTTAAATATTTTGGACAAAATCATGAATAATCAAGCGGCAGCGGTACAAGTTAAGATTCTCGATAAAGAGTACCAGGTTAACTGCCCACCCACAGATCAAGAAGCTTTAATGAAATCAGCGCGTTTCCTTGATGAGAGCATGCGAAAAATTAAAGATCGAGGCAACATCCATGGAGCCGAAAAAATTGCGGTTATGGCAGCTTTAAACATTACACACGATATGCTGCGAAAAAGCCGTCAGATCAACGAGACCAGGCATTTTACTGATCAACAAGTCAGGGGCATAGAGGATAAGATTGATGCAGCACTCGCTGAGTCACGACAACTGGAGATATGAANTTAGGTCAATCATCCCAGTATCGTTAGGTAAAGCACTTATCCTACATTCGTTTCGCACTCCTTTCATCGTGATGTAGGGAACGATATAATCCGAATCTGAGAGTTCCCTAGAGCATTTGCCAATCAAAAGTGTTCTTGAGCCGATATCGTAATAACCGGAGGCAACTCGACAGATGTTGGTGTGCAAGTCCGCTTGACGGAAAGCCTTATGCATCGCGGGAGCCACCACCTGAACCTTTGGGTTCAGGGCAAGTTTGATAGCGGTGTTCCGGGGGGCTTGACTTTGCTATTTTCGAGTTTTTCTCTCACATCCGTTACCTCATCCTATGAAGAAAAGGCAAAGGAAACAATTACGCGATTCGCTGAGGCATCTCCGAAAAAATTTGCTTATCAGTGAGCAAAAGGCGGCTTCTAAGGCAGTCTGTGATTTAGTTACTAAACAGGATTTTTTCACTTCGGCTAACCATCTCGCTTTCTATTTGAGCTTTGACGGCGAGTTGAATCCAAAACCCATACTTGAAAAAGCTATGGAAGAGCATAAGTCATGTTTTTTGCCGGTTATATCCAGAAATAATCAGCATGAAATGTGCTTTAAACTTTACGAAGAAGATACGTCTTTAAAAGAAAATAAGTGGGGAATTCAAGAGCCATCCAAACTGAGACCACCAATATCTCCGCTTGACTTAGAGGTCGTATTCGTTCCCCTAGTTGGTTTTGATGAAAAATGCTTTCGCTTGGGAATGGGTAAGGGTTTCTACGATAAAGCCTTCAATTTCAAAAACCNAANTCTTGTAGCAAAACCTCTTTTAGTTGGTCTTGCTTATGAGTGTCAGCGTGTTCAGAAAGTTCCAATTGAAAGTTGGGATGTNAGACTCGATTTGGTAGTAACTGCAGAGCGNATATANCGATCTAACATTGNGTAGNNTTTATAAAGANNTNAANCCTAATTGCNCGCATCGTAANCNNCTTCTAAATGCGATGNNCTATTATTTTAGATTTAAAANGTNAGTCTGTCGGCCTAATCAGATTAGGGCACTTTGGACTACTCCACTTGCCAATGCGCTCGCGACAAACAGCATAATCACAACCGTAATCATATCGGGCTTTCTCATTTTTATACTCCCAACCTCAGATGACTTTAATACGTGCCTTAGCGGCTCAATTTACTAAATCTTTAAATTTAAATTTATTTAAAACAATGAGCTATCTACTATATTTAATGTTTATTTTACTTTTNAGGTTGTAAAAAGNCTATTGATCTACTGATTTCAATTCTTATAATACTGTATATAAATACAGTATTATAAGAATTCTATTAGAGTGCAGGAAAAAGCCATGAGAGAGAATACAGAAAACCATAACAGCCCACCCAGAGAAGCTTTAAACAGTTTTAACACAGCCGAGGTAGACAACTTCAGTAGTAATATGTGCAAAAGCAGTATAGAAAGATTATTGCTGAGTAATGATAATCTATGGCGCGCCTCTGANATCGAAAAAANAAAACATAATAGCACCGGTTATAAAAATTTAGACAATATATTGCCAAATAGAGGTTGGCCAACAAGAGGTCTAATTGAAGTCGTAAATCAATACCATGGTGTAGGAGAATTACAGTTACTAATTCCTTTGATGCTCTCAATAATTAGGCAAGGCAAGTGGATTCTTTGGGTTTGTCCTCCTCATACGGTATATGCTCCAGCACTGCAACAAGCTGGTATTGACACTAATGAGATACTAATAGTGGATAAAACCATTTCTTGTAAAGATGCTTTATGGAGTATAGAAAAAGCCTTAAGAAACAAAAGTTGTGGATTAGTACTAACCTGGCAAACATGGTTGTCAACTAAAGTATTGCGACGNTTGCAACTCGCCGCCGAAACCGGAGGTACACTTGGGTTCATTTTTAAACGCCGTGATAATAAATGCTCACCCTCAAATATCCGCCTGCGAATAAAAAATACCACATCTGGTTTTCATGACTTTGACGAAGCTTCTATTGCTCTAATTAAAGCCCATGGTGGCACTCAAGCAAAATGCACTAGTATTAAGCTATACCAACACCACCTCCAAAGTCCTTAGTATTTGGAAGTTAAATTAGTGTACTCAGATATTGAACAGCAATACTTCCTAGAAAACCTCTACNCTAATCAGAAAAAGTCGGCTAAAGCCTTTCCACAAAGAGAAGAAAAAGGAAGGTTCAACGAAATACGCAAAACTATAAATTCCGATAGTCTTTGGTATGCAATTTATTTCCCTCAATTCAAAAATTTAAATGAGACTCAAAAAAAGAACTATTTAAGTCAACTAGCAGTGTTAGTAAAAAAAATTAGTTCTAATATAACAATTCAAAAACAAGCGATAGTTTGTGAAGTTCGTAGTGCCTTAAGATACTTTAGTGGCATTGATAATATTCATAAAATAATAAAAATACCTATCGAATCTAAACTAAAAGAATTACAACTACCACAGTATTTTTCTTACGCTGCATGCCCCACTGTTACAGGAAGTCTGTTACTAGCTAGATCAGGAAAGAAAACTTTAGTTTATCGTAAAAAAAACTTACGTTCTGCATTGGGTAAACTACCAATCAGTGTCTTAGAGTTAAGTAGAGAGAATTTTAGAAAATTAAATAATATGGGTGTTCACTCTTTAAAAGATCTTTGGATTCTTCCATTAAGTGGTTTACAAAAGCGTTTCGGAAGCGACNTGATAACTACTATTAATAAAGCTCTCTGNCTAAAACCAGAACCTATACTCAACTTTACAGAGCCTCCCAAATTTTCTATTTGTCATGTATTACCCTATGAAATAGAGAAAATAAGCCAGCTNATGCCAGTAGCCGAAAAAATGTTAAAAGAATCCTGTCAATTTTTACGCAACCATGATTTGTGTATNACTAGTTTTCAAGTCTTNTTAAGTCACCTTAGAAAANCCGACACGACTATCAATATAGGAATGCGATTACCTAATCGCTCAATGAAACATTTCTCAAAACTCCTCANAGCACATTTAGAAAATTTAAGGTTCTCTTCTCCAGTAATAACGGTGAAGTTAAATATCAATGAGTTCGAAAAATTTCACGGCTATAGTGAAGCTTTATCCTTAGGGAGTGATAGTAGGAGAGGAGAGGATAATAGCGATTTAATNGAGCTAATGGAACAATTTGCAGCTAGATTGGGTAAAGATTCTGTACTTAAAGTAAGAACCACTCCTAGCTATTGCCCAGAGCTTGCGATTAAGCAGGTACGCTACGACCAAATAGGAAACTTGAAAATAGAACAGGAATTAATATCTTCGACTCCTCGTCCTTTCATGCTACTTCAGAACCCAAGAGAACTTACAGTTAAAGATGGGAAGTTATACAATCAAGAAAATATTACTATCATTAGTGGCCCAGAGAGAATTGAAACACAATGGTGGAATACAAGTGATGTACTCAGAGATTATTACGTCGCATTTGAACGAAATGGTAGCCGACTGTGGATATATAGAGAACGTAAAGAGAAAAAAAAGTGGTACTTACACGGATATTTCTCATAAAAAGTTAGTGCTCATATCATCTGCATATACACTAACTAAGCAAAATCTTTTGAACATGATTCTAGTGCTCCTAACCAATGACTAAGGTCAACTAGCTCTTTCGCAATCAGATGAGTAACTCCCTCACTCTTTTGTACCTGTCCAATTACCCCCATCAAAGTTGATTGCCTTACAATAGATCTCAACCGTTCACCTAAATTAGGCCAAACAACCACATTAGTAAAACCGCTTTCATCTTCAAGTGTTAAAAATGTAACACCCGAAGCTGTCATTGGTCGTTGACGGCAAGTAACTAACCCAACTACTTTAACGCTAACCTTATCAGAAATATTATCAAGCTCACTTGCTAAGACAACTTGGTAGCAATTCAAATGCTCTCGATATAGTGCAACTGGATGCGTTCGCAATGTGAATCCGGTTGAAGCATAGTCACCAAATACGTTTTCATTTTCATTAACAGTTGGCAAAAGCACATCTACGTCGAAATCGTTTTTAACAAATCTTTCGTTTGAAAAAAAACTATTCGAAAAATCGTCACTAATTTTATCAATCGCTGATGCTTGCCAGAATGCTCTGTGACGATCTCCACTAAGAGCGCTTAATGCGTCGGCGGCAGCCAAAGATTCAAGATCTCTCTTATTAATTCGACAGCGAAATACTAACTCTTGTATATCTGAAAATTGGCCAGCTTGCCTAGCTTTGACTATACTCAGAGAAGCATTTTCTGATAATCCTTTTACCATTCTAAAACCAATGCGTAGTGCCGGCTTCGAGGTCATTTCATCGTAAGGGTTTATACGCTCAAATGTACTGTCAAACTCTAAAGTACTGTCAAGGTAACTGCGATTGATATCTATTGGTAAGATTTCGACACCGTGACGTTTCGCGTCACTGATAAGTTGAGCAGGCATATAAAACCCCATAGGTTGGCTATTTAGTAAAGCACAGCAAAAAGCAGCTGGATGATAATATTTAAGCCACGATGATATGTAGGCTATTAAGGCAAAACTTGCTGAGTGAGATTCTGGAAAACCATAGTCTCCGAAACCTTTAATCTGTTTAAATAACTTCTCTGCAAATTCCAGTTCATAACCTCGCTTTAGCATTCCTTTAATTAATTTTTCTTTATAGGGCTCTAATCCATCTCTACGCTTCCAGGCAGCCATAGCTCGTCTTAGCTGATCAGCTTCGCCGCCAGAGAAACCTGCTGCAACTATCGCTAACTGCATGACTTGCTCTTGAAATATTGGAACACCTAAAGTCCTTTCTAATACCTCCCTTACCTCACTGCTGGGGTAGTGAACATCCTCCTGTCCGTTGCGTCGATTGAGGTAGGGATGAACCATATCCCCCTGAATAGGTCCGGGCCTCACAACAGCAATTTGAATAACAAGGTCATAGTAGCTACGAGGTTTTAAACGGGGAAGCATGCTCATCTGAGCTCGGGATTCAATTTGAAAGACGCCTATGGTGTCAGCCTTGCATATCATCTCATAGACATTAGAGTCTTCTGGTGGAATATTCTGAATGCAAATTGACTCTCTACTATAGTCGCTAATTAGTGAGAAGCTTTTTTTTAATACAGTCAGCATACCTAGAGCTAACACATCAATTTTCAGTAATCCAAGTGCCTCTATATCATTCTTATCCCACTGTATGACAGTGCGATCTTCCATCGCAGCATTCTCTATTGGGACAATGTCTGATAGGTTTTTTTCACTAATAATAAACCCACCTACATGTTGCGAAAGATTTCGGGGGAAACCCAATAGAGACTGGGTCACGAAGAGTAATTTTTTAATAGTTGGATCTTCATAATCAAGTTTGGCATCACTCAGCTGGTCTTCTAGATTAGAGCCCCACCAGTAGATAGATTTTGACAGATGATCTAATAATTTACCGCTCAGACCTAAAGCTTTACCAACATCTTTTATCGCACTTCTGGAACGATAAGTTGTAATACTAGCTACAATCCCAGCTCTCTCCCTTCCGTACTTGAAATATATATACTGAATAACCTCCTCTCGCCTATCATTCTCGAAATCTACATCAATATCCGGGGGTTCATTTCTCTCTTTGGAAAGAAACCTTTCAAAAAGTACTTCAACCTTTTCAGGATCAACTTCCGTAATACCAAGACAATAGCAAACTATCGAATTTGCGGCAGAGCCTCTTCCTTGGCAAAGTATCTTCTGCTTTCTTGCGAATGAGACGATGTCATAGACGGTTAAAAAGTAATGCTCGTAATTAAGAGATTTAATAAGTCGTAATTCATGCTCAATAATCTTATGTGCCTTTTCACTTATACCTTCAGGCCAACGTTGCTCTATCCCTATCCGAGTCAATTTACTTAACCACTCATAAGCTGTGTATCCAGAAGGGACCAACTCCTTTGGATACTCATAGGTCAACTCATCCAATGAGAAAGAGCACTTTTGAGCAATTTGTATGGTTGATTCCATAAGTTTTTTAGGAAATAACTTCCTGATGGTATTGCGTGGGCGCAAGAATCTCTGCCCATTGCTCTCTATATCAAATCCGAGCTCATTAATTTTTTTAGTTAAACGAATAGCCGTTACGGTATCTTGTAGTACACGACGCTCACAAACATGCATGTAAACACCACCAGCTGCGCATAGTGGTATTTGTAATTCATCTCCTAATTTCTCTAAAAACCGAAGTTTGTATCGATCATCACCTCGAAGTAGTAATTCAGCTGCTATCCAGAGCTTTCTACTAAATTTATTTTTCAACCATGCTGCTTCTTCAGTTAGCGCTTTGTATTTCTTTAGGACATCTGGTATCCATAGAACAAAACAATCTGCCAGTATGAATTGTTTAATGGATAACTTATCAATCGAATAACTTCCTTTTTTAGCTTGCCTACGAGCATGAGTAATAACATTGCAAATCTGACTATAGCCTCGCTTATTCTCTGCTAATAAAACAAGGTGGCACCCGTCTTTTAATATAAACTCACTTCCTATTATGAGTTTTATACTAAAATTCTTAGCTGCCATATGAGCTCGCACAATCCCACTAACTGAGCATTCATCAGTAATAGCGATAGCTCGATAACCCAGTTCATTAGCTCGTTCAACAATTTCTTCCGGAAACGATGCTCCTCTTAAGAAGCTGAAATTAGTAATGCAATGTAACTCGGCATAATCTCGGCAATCTAACTCTGCAGATAGTTTGGGGTATTTCTTAATTTTCTTTGGGGTGAGTAGCTCCATAATAAAGGCCTAATATACTGTATATATATACAGTATATTAGGCCTTTATTAAACACAACAAAATTCCTCATACAAACCTCCGATTTAAGAAATTGCTTTATCGGTGGGCGTAAGTACTTTTAAAAGCACTTTTTTAGTGCAAATTTATGTAACAACTACTTATGACTGGCTAATAAAACCACCGAAATGAAAGAAAATCTTGTATTTCGGAATTTTGGCTCACTTTTTGCTGTTATCTAAATACAGCAGAAATTTCTGCTCTAATTTCTAGAATTAACTAAGGGATCAGACACATTATGAAAACAAAACTTACTTCGCTGGCTTTAGCGAGCTTACTAATGTCTTCCGGAGCCACATACGCAGAATGGAGCGCTAACGTAGGCGTTACCAACAACTACCTCTGGCGGGGTTTGACGCAATCGATAAATGAACCAGCTATACAGGGCGGCATAGACTACGCCAGCGATAGTGGTTTTTACCTAGGTACTTGGGCATCTAACGTGTCATATGATTCAGACGATGCGTACTCATATGAGCACGACATGTATTTCGGTTATGCATGGGAGGCAGGTGGCGTTTCGTATGACCTAAGCTATCTTTACTTCAACTACGATGAAAATGCAGGCTATGACTTCGGTGAAGTCACTGCAGCTATTGGTTATGGAAATTTTAGTGCCTCCATTTCACTCCTAACTAACGCCGAACCTGACGAAGGACCTGGTGAAGATTTTGGTTTCGCGAAGGCATCTTACACTTCCCTTGATTACGCCATACCACTAGACAGTGGAGCTGAAATTGGACTTCACGCTGGTTTCCACGAGGGTGATTTCATGTATTCATTTAACGGCGCTACCGATGACTACTGGGACTATAATATAAGTATCGCGAAAGATGGCTTTTTCGCTATGGTTAGTATGACAACTCTCGGTGATGATGACGATAATGATGGTATAGAAGACTATGCAAGCATGTCTGCCAGAGATAACGATGAAGTAAAATTTGTGGTGGGATGGAGCACTGACTTCGAGTTGTAGTGAGCTGAAACAGTGACCTCAAACTACCCGATCGATTAAATCAACCTATTAAGAAAGCCACCCTACAGGAGGGTGGCTTTTTTATTTTCAGTAAATCTAATTCTCAGCTGGACTTCCTAGAATATAATCTCTGGTCGCCTCTAACGCTGCCCTCCGACTTTCAAAGAACATATCGTCCGATACACTTCCTTCCTGCAAACCAAGTACAACTTTTTTTACGTCTGGGTTCATGCCGGAAATAAAAATTTTCTTGTTAGAACCCACTGCATCCTCACTTATTGTCGCTACTGCCCTGGAAGCCGATACATCAAGAAAAGGCACCTCAGAGAAATCCATAATTAGTGCGGTGCTATTTTTTGTTTTTTCTCTCACGTGATGACCTAAATCTGCGGCTGCACCGAAACTCAGCGGCCCATTGAAGTCAAAAAGAGTTGCACGATCAGATACAGTATCCAGAATTTCTTTTTCTTCAGAGGATAACACTGAATTTGACTGAGACGATTGGTCTACGACTTTAGCCAGCTGTAAATCAGCTATCTGCTTAACAAAAGCCAAAGACGCTAGCACGACTCCNGCGACCACAGCTGTTATAAGGTCTACAAATACCGTGAGGGTTAGGACCAGAACCATTAGAACCAANTCCCANCGNGGCCCCTTATGCGCTCTCTTTAAATACGCGAGGTCTACAATGTCGTAACCAACTTTTACGAGTATCCCTGCGAGAACCGAGTGAGGGATCTGGGCCGCAAGTGGACCTAACGAAATCACTATAGCAAATAGCAACAAGCTATGTACCATCCCCGATATTTTAGTTTGACCCCCCGTCCTAATATTGACAACGGTTCGCATCGTGGCCCCAGCGCCAGGTATCCCGCCAAAAAATCCAGCGAAGACATTGCCGATGCCCTGTCCGACCAACTCTTTGTTAGAGTTATGTTTTGTTCGAGTCATATTATCTGCAACAAGGGAAGTCAGGAGGCTATCAAGAGATCCAAGAAGCGCTAATACGAAAGCCGCTTCTAGGACTACAACTATGGTTTCTGCACTGAACTCTGGAAAAACAAAAGAAGGTAGCCCCGTAGGGATATCACCTAAGATCGGAGCTCCGGAGATAAAAAGACTTAACACTGTTCCTATTATGAGTGCCGCAAGGGGAGGCGGGACTATCTTTGCCAGTTTTGCCGGCCAGTTAAAAACAATAAACAGTGTCAAAAGACCTAAACCCAATGCAACCCAATTAGGGTCTAAGACCGCACTAGGAATAGCTGTTAGCGCCGGAATGGTGCCACTGCCCAAAGGTTCGTGACCAAACAAGCGACTCGTTTGCAAGGCAATAATTATGCACCCGATTCCACTCATGAACCCTGAAACAACTGGATATGGAACAAGTTTAATGTACTGCCCGAGCTTCAAAACTCCAAAGGCGACTTGAATAAGCCCGGCGAGCACAACTGTTGCAAAAACTAGGCTAGGATTACCACTCAGAGCACTAAATACGCCAGCAAAGACGACAATCATTGGTCCCGTGGGTCCTGAGATTTGTGAACCAGTTCCCCCAAAAAGAGCTGCGAAGAAACCAACGATAATCGCACCATACAATCCGGCGATAGGCCCAGCGCCAGACGCTTCTCCAAAAGCAAGTGCTAGAGGTAAGGCAACTACACCAGCTGTGAGTCCACCAAATAAATCTCCTCGAAGATTATCAAGCCTTAGTCCCAACATTTTTCTCTCCATCTAGAAAAGGGCAGTAATTCTAATTGGATTCTTACGATAGGAATATTGCTAAATTAAGAAATTCGTTATAGATTTTATCTATATNTGATCATTCGAAACAAAAAGGACAGTCATCCTGCATGGATAATCTAAACGATATTTCCTTAAAACAGCTGCAATACTTTGCTGCAGTCGCAGAGTATGGAAGTTTTAGGCAAGCAGCTTTTCGACTGGGAATAACCCAACCCACTTTGAGTAATCAAATCGCCATCATGGAGAGAGCACTAAAAATCCACTTGTTTGAGCGGACCCGTAAAGGAATTAACGTAACTCCCCAAGGCCGCGAGTTACTCCTGAGCGCACGAAGGGTTTTAGAGGAGGCTCAAGGTTTTATATCACAATCCGCGATATTGTCTGGAGGGGGCATAGGAACTTTTAGGTTGGGTGTAACGCCAACCTTAGGCCCTTACCTGCTACCCCATATTTTGACCCCCATACACAATAAATACTCAGATCTTAAGCTTTATGTCAGGGAAAATGCGCCTAGCGAATTGGAAACTGGGCTCATCAATGGGCAGCACGACCTTATCCTTACCACACTACCAATCATGTCATCCGAGCTTGTAGTTGCTCCCCTTTTCAGAGAACCTATTAAACTTGCTCTGGCTCGTGATCATCGATTAGCTGATCGACTAACAATTAATCGAGAAGACTTACTGGGCGAGCCAGTCCTTACGATAAGCGAACATCATTTATTTCACAGACAAATAACAGAACTTTGTGAACAAGTTGGAGCTCACGTACTGAGGGACTACGAAGGAACAAGCTTAGACACATTACGGCAAATGGTCGTAATGGGCATGGGCGTGGCGTTTCTTCCCGCTTTGTATGCGAAATCAGAGATCAGAAACGAAGAAGAGTTGCGTGTCGCTGACGTTGCCGGCATCAATGTCGTTAGAAATCATGCCTTGGTTTGGAGAAACACTTCGCCAGCGAGTAGCTTCTACAGACAACTTTCCGAAGAAATTAAATCAATGATAGAGACCAATTTAGCTTCTGATATACTTCCGGCTAGTCGGAAACCAAATCGCAGGAAGACGATTAAATCAAACCACTAAGATGGTCGAAAATTCTAATTCTTTGGTTCTCTTTTAAGAATAAAAACAATGAGGCATACATGCGACTTCTTCTACAAATTACACTTTCTATAATTCTTTTTACTTTCGATGCGTCCCATACAGCAATAGCATCTGAGTTTTCTTGGCCGCAAAATGAAACTACTCCAACTGAATCTGGTTTTTCAGAGTCTGGGATTGAAAAGTTGGATGATGCAATGCGGCAAATCGTGGAGAATCAAGATGTCGCTGGAATGGTTTGGATGCTTGCTAAAGATGGTAATGTAGCTACTTTTGAAAGTTCTGGTTTTGCAAGACTTGAAGATCAAACTCCGATGCAAAAGGACACTTTATTCCGTATTTATTCAATGACAAAGCCGGTCACTGGCGTTGCTCTTATGATTTTATATGAGCAGGGTTTGTGGAAGTTTGATGACCCTATCAGCAAATTTATACCCGAATTCAAAGAACTCCTGGTAATGGAATCTTTTGATGAACAGAAAACCAACCTTGTACCTATGGATCGTGAACCGACCATGCGCGAACTACTTAACCATTCTGCGGGGTTTGGCTATGGGCTTAGGGGTGACGATCCTGTTAACAAGGCNTANAGACAGAAGCAAGTGCTTGCCTCAAAAGACCTGGATGAGTTAATCAATAAAGTTGCGGAAATTCCATTGCTTTCCCAGCCAGGNGAGCAATGGTACTACTCTGTTGCGGTCGATCTCCAGGGTTACATTGTCCAAAAGCTCTCCGGGATGAAATACGGCGAGTTCTTAGAGAAGCATATTTTCAAGCCTTTAAAGATGGCTGACACTGGTTTCTTTGTTAAAAAAGAGGATCAGCCCAGGTTTGCAGAAATACACAGCTGGGACTCTGAACGCAATCGACTCACACAACGACCGCATCGTAAAGACCGGCCCAGTTATTTAGATCCAAATCGCTTGGAGTCCGGTGGTGGTGGACTCGTTTCCACAGCTCATGACTATGCTAGGTTTCTTCAAATGCTTGTCAATGAGGGATCCCTGGAGGGTGCAAAAATCTTAACTCCAGAGTCTGTAAGAATTATGCGGACCAATAGCCTAAGAGACGAACTAGACATCCGCGGGGGGCTTAATCGCCCTGGACAGGCTGGTATCGGGTTTGGTGTTGATTTTGCGGTTATCTATGATCCAATACTTGCTAATTCACCTCAGGGTCCAGGTACCTACTACTGGTCAGGTGCTGCCGGCACGTGGTTTTGGATAGACCCCAGCAAAGATATGTTCTGGATTGGAATGATTCAGGCCCGAGGGCAAAGAAGGCCGGGCTCCGCGAACATGCGTGGTATCGCGGCCGACTTAGTTTATGACAGTCTTAAAGATTAAAGGCTGTATGATTAGTTATTGCTGCTAGATAATTTTCTGACGATTTACTCTGGCAGCGGCACCGGCTGATCGAGGGGAACAGCATAGCCTCTCTGCACGGCAGGCCTTGAAGCGATTCGCATGTACCAAGCTTTTAAGCTCGGGTAGTCATTAAGGTCCATCTGTTGGAATTCATAGCGTGAAATCCAAGGCCACGTTGCAATATCAACGATTGAATAATCTTCACAAATAAACTCTCTCTCTTTCAACCGTTTATTAAGAACTTTATAAAGTCGGATATTCTCGTTCTTATATCTTTCTTCAGCATAAGGAGATTTCCCTGGATTAAACTTGACGAAATGGTGAGTTTGACCCAGCATGGGCCCAACATGGCCCATTTGAAACATCAGCCACTGCATTTCTTCCCAATATTGCCCATCAGTTTGGCTCATGAAAAGGCCGGTCTTTTTGGCCAGATACATTAGAATGGCACCTGACTCCATCATTTTTAATCCTGTTTCATGATCGATTATTGCCGGTATTTTATTATTTGGGCTAAAGGAGACAAAGTCTAAATCGTGCTGTTCTCCTTTAGTAATATCAATGGGTATTACATTGTAGTCTAAACCCAATTCTTCCAGCATTATAGAAACTTTCCGACCATTAGGCGTAGCCCAGGTATAAAGATCAATGGTCTTACTGCCCCTAGTCTTCATAGAGATGTCATTCGAAGAATTCTCCACTATAAACTTCCCTCTATCCAGTCATAGTTAACAGGCTCTTGCAGATTTATAAAGTTATGGCTCGTCTGCATTGGATACTTTAGCCCGGTCGCACAATTAAAAAGTATAACTTGTTCATTCCTCTTAATTCTTCCAGAGGTAAGCTCTTTTTTAAGAGCAGCCAAGGTTGCTGCACCCTCGGGACAGAGAAGAACGCCCTCCTTGAGGGCACACTCGCTATGTGCCGAGTTAATCTCTCCATCGCTTACGGAAACAGCAAACCCATCGCTTTCACGAACGGCATCCAGAATCAAGAAATCACCGACAGCAGCCGGCACTCTTATTCCGGCGGCAATTGTCTCAGCATTTTCCCAGGGCTCCGCATGTCTATTTCCTTCATTAAACGCCTTGACGATCGGCGCGCAACCTTCAGCTTGAACCGCTATCATCCTAGGTCTCTCTGACCCGATCCACCCAATCTGCTCTAATTCATCAAACGCTTTCCACATCCCGATTAGTCCGGTTCCTCCGCCAGTTGGATATATAATTACATCTGGCATTTTCCAGTTGAGCTGCTCGGCTAGCTCTAACCCCATCGTCTTTTTCCCCTCTATTCTGTAAGGCTCCTTGAGTGTTGAGGTGTCAAACCAATTCATTTGAACTTTACCCTCGCCAACTACTCGCCCACAGTCATTAATAAAGCCGTTGGCTAAAAACGTTTTTGCGCCTAAAAACGATATCTCATCAACATTCACCTTCGGGGTATCGTCCGGACAAAACACAAATGTCTCTATCCCTGCTCGCGAACAATAAGCTGCTAAAGCAGCTCCGGCGTTCCCATTGGTAGGCATAGCCATTCGTTCGACTCCCAATTCCTTAGCCATAGCCACTGCCAACGCGAGCCCGCGAGCCTTGAAGGAACCAGTAGGTAATCTTCCTTCGTCTTTAATCAATATTTCACCACTACCCCACTCCTGTTGAAGATTTGTAGCTGGCAATAAGGGCGTCATTATCTCACCCAGGCGAACAATGTTTTCAGACTTCCTAACAGGCAAAAATTCCCGATATCTCCAAAACTCTGGTAGGCGTGTATTTAACGATTCTTTGGTAACTGATTCAGATAGTTTTTCAAGATCATACTTCACGAGCAGGGGCTTACCATCTTCCGATAAGCCATGAAGCTTGTCAGCCTGGTATACCTTACCGGTATAACTACATTCTAAATGAGTAACGAAAGTTGGATATTCTTTCATGGTTAGTCTAATCCCTAGTTTAATTAGTAAGAAATTACCATCGATACATTTTATCTGTGGTCAGATCACTCCTAAAAGCATGGTAGAGCGCAACACCTACATGTCCAGCAATAACTAACAACAAAGCCCAGCACGACCATAGATGAAGATCCGAGAAGAGGATATTTAACGAANCGTTTTCTTCTGCCCAAAGTGGTAGATCTANAGACCACCATAGAGTTGTTCCCCAACCACTATAGGAAGAAGACAGATAGCCGCTTATACAACAAAAGGTAATAAGAAAATAAAGGACGAGGTGCCCNTTTTCTACAAACCTTTCGGATTTAATGGGTGGTTTGAAGGCCTTTCTTCTTATCTTTGAAACCCTAACTGCAAGCAAATAAATAGCAATTACAAAAATAGTAATCCCAATGTTTTTATGCAACTGAAAAGGCAGCTCTCGAAAAGTAAAGTTCTCTGATGGTAAGGGTAATGCGAGCATCCACCAGCTACTCATAAAGAGGAAAAAAACATTAATAGCCATTAGCCAGTGGAAAAAAACTTTCAATCTTTCGATTTTATTAGGCACTAATTTACTTCTCTTTTTGATTCTGAATTGTAGCTGACGACGGCCACTAACAGGACTAGATGAATAAAAAACCAAATAAGTGTAGGCCATAAGTAAATCGATCTTAGTAGGGGTCCCGTTGCTGATGTTGTTGCAAATATCAGAAAATCAATGCCCACGAGTAAAACGAAACTTACATAAAGTGGACGCTGAGCAGATTCTGGGCTGTTTACAAACCGCATACCAAAAACNAGCGAANANAAGGCAGAAACTAANCCNAAAATATANNAACAAATTGTGANCGGCCTGAACCAAGATGGNGATGATGCNAGCATGATTTGGATATTACTAACCATCAATTCACATTCTTTCAAGCTTAGGNCTTCTTCAACCAATTCATCCGGCCTGCAATCTGCAGCTACTGCTGATTCGGCAACAGAACCAGGCAGAACAACAGCCTGCCTGAGGATTTCGTTGGAATTATTGGCAACAAGAAGAATCCCGAAAAGGACTGAGGTTACGCCAATCCATTTTATATTTACAGTCTTTCCCTTTTTGATCGACATCAGGCTGTTACTATTACCTTAGTTAAATTTTCAATGCTATTCATTTTTTAGACGTCAATGTTATCGGGTAATCCAAATCAGGTATACTTAAAGGGGACGACGCGACTGAAATACGAAAGAGGAGAAAAACATGCCATCTGATTCAATTTGGGTTCCACTGCTATTTAGTCTTTCACTGATTGCGCTGCTCGCAGGCTGCGGTCCGAATAGCAATGTGGGAAACACTCCTCCGGATGGTTCAGTGGCGATAACCGAACCCCTTGGTAACGCGACCCTGACTCCCGAGCTAGGCAGTTTTGGGATAGATATGTCCTATCAGGATGCTGAGACAAAGGCCGGTGATGATTTCTTTCGGTACGCCAATGGTAGATGGTTGGACACTTTTGAGCTTCCAGCCTCTCGGAGTAGTTATGGTTCTTTTACAGTCTTAAGTGATCGCTCTGACCAACGAGTTCGTGGAATTATTGAGGACTTAAGTCAAGCAGAGCCACCCCAAGGCTCTATAGAGCAAAAGATAAGCGACTACTATCTGAGTTACATGAACATTAATACCCTCAACGACCGAGGTATCGGACCCTTGCAAGATGGTCTATCTCNACTTCGAGAGATTGATAGTAGAGATGAACTTGTCACTGCATTTGGACGCTCGTTTATTGAAAACACCGCGACACCATTTGGTTTTTATGTGGGTGCAGATCGTAGTAATCCAGACAGGCATCAATTGGTACTTTCAGTTGGGGGAATTTCACTACCAGACCGAGACTACTACTTGCGCGATACTGAAGAATTTCAGGATGTCAGGACAGCGTTTGTCGAACATATCACTGAGATTTTTGAGTTGGCGTCTATTGAAGATGCAAGTGAAAAAGCTCGAAGCATACTTAATCTTGAAACAGCAATCGCCGAAAATTTATGGCCTCGCAATCAGCGCCGCAATCGAGATCTAACCTACAATCCTATGACATTTAGCGAGTTTAAAACTACTTACTCCGAATTTGATTGGGATAGTTATTTTAATGCCGCTGGTATTAGTCAGCTCGAAGATTTAAACGTCTCTTATCCAAGCGCCATGTCTCCCATCATAGATCTAGTAAATTCAATTCCTATCGATGACTGGGTTAGCTACATGACTTACCGTCTGATTGTGGATAGTGCCAGNACTTTGTCTGAAGACTTAGACAATGCCNGNTTTAANTTTTANTCAACNGTTTTAAGAGGGGTGCCGGAACAGAGAGAGCGNTGGGANAGGGGTGTTGCCAGAGTGGGGGCACTGAATAGCTTGGGAGAGGCAGTTGGGCAAGTCTACGTTCAGCGCCATTTCCCTGAATCCGCAAAGCAACAGATGGAACAACTGGTGGAGAATCTCCGCTCAGCCTTAGCACAAAGCATTGACGAAATTGAGTGGATGAGTGCCACTACAAAGGATGAGGCTCAAAAAAAACTTCAGTCTTTCAGACCAAAAATAGCCTATCCGGACGAATGGAGAGACTTCTCATCGCTAGAAATCGATCGCAACGACCTCTTCNNAAACGCGCAGAGTATTCGGGAATTCAACTATGCGGATGAGATTCAGCGNCTAGGTAAACCAACCAACCGGGAAGAGTGGGGCATGACTCCACAGACTGTTAACGCCTATTACAACTCATCTTTTAATGAAATAGTTTTCCCTGCCGGCATTCTTCAACCTCCTTTTTTTGATCCTAATGCCGACGCAGCAGTAAATTATGGCGGGATCGGAGCGGTTATTGGTCATGAAATGGGCCATGGGTTTGACGATCAAGGCTCTAAATCGGATTTTGCGGGAATTCAAAGGAATTGGTGGACCGATGAAGATCGCGCTAATTTTGAAGAATTAACCAAAGCGATAGCATCACAGTATGATAAATTTCAACCAGTTCCAGGTTACTTTATTGATGGTAACTTCACCCTGGGGGAAAATATCGGCGATATAGGCGGACTCTCTCTTGCATACCGAGCCTATCAGATGTCGTTAAATGGAGAGGAGGCTCCCATCATAGACGGGCTAACCGGGGACCAAAGGTTTTTCTTGTCATGGGCTCAAGTTTGGCAACGTAAATACCGCGAAGACGCCTTAATACAGAGACTAACGAGCGATCCTCATTCCCCCTCTGAGTTTCGCGTCAATGGAGTTGTAAGGAACTTTGACGAATGGTATGAAGCATTTGATGTGCAAGCAGGCGATAAACTTTATCTCCCACCTGAAGAGCGCGTGAGGATTTGGTGAACCCTTGAAACAGAATATTAGAAAGCAATTAATATGGAACTACTGTATNTCTTCAGTAACCTTATTAGCTCTTCTTNTACCAAGTTTTGGCAATTCNCAAGATTATGATCTTATTATTCGTGGNGGAAAGGTAGTAGATGGGTCTGGTAATCCCTGGTATCACGCGGATATCGCCATTAAAAATGACCGTATTGCGGAAATCGGCCAACTCTCGAATCACGAAGCAAAACGTGTAATCGATGCCCATGGGCTTGTCGTAGCTCCTGGNTTTATAGATCCTCACACGCACGCGTTGAGAGGAATATTTGAGGTTCCTAACGCTGAGAGTGCACTCCTTCAAGGAGTCACGACCCTCACCGAAGGCAACGATGGTTCCTCACCTTACCCCATCGACAGACACTATGCTGACATAGACAATCTGCGTATTAGTCCAAACTGGGCGGTTTTNGTTGGTCAAGGAACGATAAGACAAAGAGTTATTGGTTTCGGACTCAGAAAAGCTACCCCTGACGAAATGGAACGAATGAAGCAAATGGTGAGAGACGCCATGGAGCAAGGGGCGTTAGGCATTTCCACTGGTTTGTTTTACGTCCCCGGAAGTTTCACTTCTACCGAAGAAGTAATTGAGCTCTCAAAAGTCGCAGCAGAGTACAATGGGATATACATCTCGCACATCCGTGAAGAAGCTGCTCAACTAATCGACTCGGTTCAAGAAACAATTCGAATCGGAGAAGAAGCTAATATTCCCGTGCAAATTACGCATCACAAGGTGATAGGTGTAGAGAACTGGGGTGCGTCCATCGAAAGTTTACGGTTGGTTGATGAGGCTCGCAAGAGAGGTGTCGACGTAACTATTGATCAGTACCCCTATACAGCTTCTCAGACTAGTATTAATGCTCTGATTCCTCAATGGGCGCAAGCTGGCGGGAGGGAAGAAATGCTGTCCCGAATAAATAGCGCTGAAACTTATTCAACTATTAAAAATGAAGTGGTAGCTAAAATCTTATATGACCGCGGCGGGGGTGATCCGAAGAATGTTTTTATCTCACGTAACAGCTGGGACCCTGATATGGCCGGAAAAAATTTGGCGGAACTTGCCATCGATGCTGGCTTAGAACCGACTCCCGAGAACGCAGCGGACGTCGTATTCGATATAATTCGGGGAGGAGGTGCCACAGCTGTTTATCATGCCATAGGTCCAGAGGATGTGGATCGTATCATGCAACATCCTGCCACAGCGATAGGCTCCGACGGCCCAGTAGGCGTTTTCGGCGAAGGCGCACCTCATCCAAGACAATACGGGACATTTGCCCGGGTGCTTGGACTATATGTGCGCGAGAGAAAGATCTTGAGCCTGGAAGAAGCAATCCGAAAGATGAGTAGCCAATCCGCTCGCAGACTGGGCATTCATGATAGAGGTCTTATCACCAAAGGATACTTCGCTGACATTGCTATTTTCGACCCTGATGAAATAATTGATAAAGCGACCTTTGAAAATCCTCACCAATATGCGATTGGCACCAAGTTTGTTTTGGTTAACGGGACTGTTGTGGTGGAAAACGGTCAGCATACCGGCGCTCGTCCGGGCAGAATTCTTCATGGCCCCGGTTACCTTCCTGGACCATGAAGCAACGAAGATTATTATCGCATATGACATCTACTAAAAATTTATAATATAGTGATGTCTAATCAAGTCGATACTTTAATTGAAATAAAAGGTAAGCACGAAATTCAAAAATGTTCATCTAGACTAAATTTAAGGGTTGGGAGAAATTACAATGAAGAAATTAGTAGCGCTGCTCTCAGCAGTTGCGGTAGTTGGTGTAACGTATAATTCAATCGCGCAGGACATGACACCAGAGGAACAGGCAGCGGCTGCCGTAGATCAAAGAAAATCTCTATTTAAGACTATACGCTATAACTTAGGTCCAATAGTGGGCATGGCGCAGGGAGCTCCCTTCGATGCAGAAGTCGCCGAGCGCAACGCAAGACGTATAGCTGTTATGGCGACCATGATTCCCGAGATGCTAGCGGTCGACACTAGCGCCTTTGATAATATAGAAACAACCGCGCTCGACAGCATTTGGAGTAACCAAGGAGATATAGCAGATATGTCTCAGGCGCTTATCGATAATGCTAATGTACTGGCTGATGCAGCAGCAACTGGTGACATGGGAGCGACTTTAGGAGCCGTTAGAGGATTGGGTGGCTCTTGCGGGAATTGTCATGACACGTACAGGGTCGATACAGACTAAGAATCGATAGATACAGGGCGGCTTTCTGAAGCCGCCCTTACCTTCGAAAATTTAAGATACTTTTTTACCTGAGTGCGCTTAGCCGCCTGCAGAATTATGTCGCGTAAAGAAGGCAGCAAGCGCATCCCTATCCTCGTCCGTCAACTTGCTTGTATTGTGTTCAATCACTTCATTCATATCGCCCCCCACAAATTCACCATCGGGTTTCAACCCAAGCAAGAGGAAAATATCAAAATTATTTGCAGTCCACTCNNTCAANGNATCAGCATCTATAGGTTCTATAATTTCATCTCCTAACTCTGCTCCAGCAAACTCCCGCGAATGGTCAGGTATACCCAGACCATTGCGAGGAGTATGGCACTCTCCACAATGACCCAGATTCCTTGCCAAATAAGCTCCCCTATCTAACAGGGCGTCATCGTATATTTCATCAGGAGTACCGGAAAGGTCGGCCAACTTGTTCCAACCCGCAATCATCCANCGGGCAAGCCAAATCGGGGTTTCTGGATCAGGTATTCGCATTGAGACCGGTTCTTGGGACATTAAATACGCAGCCATGGATAAGATATCCTCATCACTCAATTTGGAGTAGGCACGGTAGGGAAAGGACGGATAATAAAACCCACCTGAGGGCCGCCGTCCATGTTTCAGTGCTCTGATAAAATCTTCAGCCTTCCAGGAGCCAATTCCAGTCAAAGTATCAGGTGTAATGTTGGGGGCATAAAATGTCCCAAATTCAGTATCAATACCTAGACCTCCAGCNAAAGTCTCACTGGTTAGTTCAGTTTGACCTCTATGACAGCTTATACATCCACCTGCGGTCACAAGATACTTACCTTTTTCAATTTCTTCGTCTGAACTCGACACTTCATCAGACACATTAATTGTTGGGGGGTAAAATAACCACAGGAGTACTATTACAGAGAAAACCGAAAGAACGCTGAGAGTTACGATTCTTTTTGACATTTAATATCCAAATTTTTGAAATTTGCAAGTTACGGCTTGCCTGCATTCTAAGCATTGGCCTCAACGTTGTCGAATGACTACTTTGTTGGTTAAACTGAGGGTTCAGCAGACGATTTATGTATTCACTGGTTGGGAAAAAATCAAGAGAGTCCAATGAGTAGTTATCAAGCATATCCACTGGCAGCTATGTTGCTTTTTTGTTCCCTTGTTAGTGCAGGGACAGTGGCACAAGAGTCAGAANAATTCGACGCAGAAGCTAAATACCAGGCAACTTGTTTCGCTTGTCACGGCACAGGGCAAGCCCACGCGCCCGTGGTNGGAGATATAATAGAGTGGGAGATTAGNCTAGAAAAAGGCTTTGACACCTTAGTTCAAAGCACCATCANTGGGCTCAATGGCATGATGCCAGCGCGGGGGTTATGTTCAGATTGCACAGACGGCGATTTAGAAGCCATCGTCCAATTCATGATAGACGAGAGTCAGTAATATTTATCAACTTAAAATGAAACATTGGAGTTCATCAATGCAAAAACAATTTGCGTCTGGATACGGCGGAAAAATGCGACTCAAATCAGCTGCCTTNACACTTTTTATCTTAACCTTGAGTGCTTGTACTCAGGAATCTGGAAATANTACATCTATCTCGGTNGCAACGAGCAGNGAAACTACGGGCGGGGCCGTTGACATACGCTCTTCCATCTCCGATTTAGAGTGGCCATTGCACAATTTTGACCTTTTTGGGTCGCGTTTTGCACCAACCGACCAAATCACAAAAGAAAATGTAGATACNCTTACACCCCGATGGTTATTTCAGCATGGCGTAATTGACGGNGTCAGCAACCAGACTACCCCTGTAATCGTCGATGAAATCATGTACATCACTGATTCTAGAGGTAGTGTTTACGCAGTTAATGCCCGAGATGGACACCTAATTTGGACCTATGATGTCACACGCCTTNTAGGTGGCGGTCGAAGNGAGGGTTACATTTTTCGNCATCGTGGTGTNGTNTATGANGAGGGTGTNGTTTACACAGCAGCCGGTTCATTTATGTTTGCGCTCGATGCGAAAACAGGAGAGCCCATAGAAAGTTTTGGTGATGGCGGACAAGCTTCCGTAATATTNGATGTTCTGCANCAGAAAGACCCTTCNATCGAGACCGCNATTTCTGTTGGTTACTGGTTCACGACTGCNCCCCAGATANANGACGANGTGATTTATATTGGNACCACCAGAAGTGAGAGCCACATTGCCGGTGGTTATGTATTAGCNATAGATGACCAAACCGGCGAAGTGCTATGGCACTTCAATACTGTACCGCAAGATGAAAATGATCAGGGATGGGATNTNGCTGGTCCAACTTGGGTGGGGGGTGAGCGAAATGGTGGCGGAATATGGGAAACTCCATCGATTGATCCAGAACTTGGGATGGTCTACTTTGCGGTAGGTAACCCCTTTGGCGACAGTACTAAAAGAGACGGAATGAACTTGTTTACCGATTCTTTAATCGCATTGACGCTTGATACAGGCCAGCTCGCTTGGTACTACCAGCAGGTCCATCACGATGTCTGGGATTATGACTCTGGCAATCAACCAGTGCTCTTTGATATGGAAGTCGACGGCGAGCCGGTAAAGGCACTGGCNCAGGCAAGCAAGAACAGCTGGCTCTACATTCTAAATAGAGAGACAGGAGAGCCTGTCCATCCCATTATAGAAACACCTGTCTCTACACAGACCGACATAGAAGGAGAGGAACCATGGCCAACCCAACCCATTCCCCATAAGAAAAATGGGGAGCGAATGGAGCCGGTTTCTCCAGTCTTCCCTACCGACATACCTGCACAGCACATGGAGCAAAATGAGTTAGTGGAGCAATTTACACCAATCGGTCCCAATCAGGTTTTCGCGCCGGGTTTTGGTGGAGGCTCAAACTATGGGCCCCTTGCCTACGGCAAAGATACTGGTTATCTCTATGTTAATGCTATAGACCAGCCCTTCAATTCTGGCCGAGANCCTAAAGGGTATTTTTCNGCCTATGATCCAACCNCTGGAGAGCTTATCTGGAGNCAAATTTTTGAGGGCTATGGCCAGGCCGGNCCAGTAGTTACTGCAGGAGGTCTNGTTTTTGTTGGAGCAGGAAGCAACACTGCGGGNTATTTTTATGCTTTCGACGCTGAAACCGGCGAAGAGTTATGGAAGTACAATACCGGCTCCGGCGTATTTGCATCGCCCGCTGTATTCTCAATTGATGGTGAAGAATTTGTTACGGTCGCCTCGGGAGGTGGATCAAGAGGNCGNAGAGGAGGCGATCTCATNTTGACTTTTGCTTTGCCTGATTGGGATTANTNNAGCTCANTTTTCAAGGGAGAGCCNCTTNGCTCTCCCTTNGTCCTNNGAAATAATTTAAGANAAAATCANGGTAGTTGAAATAGATCTTCAACGGAGCAGNNAAGAGTTCTCGCAATTTTTAACGCAAGGAGNGTCGANGGTATATAAACGCCATTTTCAATAGCATTGATACTTTTTCTAGAGA
This sequence comes from Gammaproteobacteria bacterium, assembly GCA_002727755.1. GTDB lineage: Bacteria > Pseudomonadota > Gammaproteobacteria > Pseudomonadales > Pseudohongiellaceae > UBA9145. Next base: position 28,246 of record PBXX01000079.1, read on the forward strand.
CTCCCGCNTTTTCAGACAGGTCTTGTTGGGTCAGCCCAGAAGATTTCCGAAGTGNNTCAAGATTGTTGAAAAGTTTCTTGTGGTTACGTCCCAATTGTTAACTCTCTTCATATTTTTCAACAGCGNTAGTTAGTTCCTCACTCGTATTTGGATAGAGATAACCGGCNACTATTTGTCCAATTCCTATGGCACCAACAAGGAGCCCGACTCCTTCTATGGGTGCCACCGTAATGACAAATCCAAAAAGAAACAGCCCAATGCCNACAAACAGAGTTACCACNCCGNTCCTTCTATAATCTATGGGTTCTTTTTTNCTCTCTTCAAAAATTNCTAGTAANTCCTCCAATTTTGAAGGGTCATCCATNTTTTTGGCTATTTCCCGAATAGTTTCTCGCTTGCCCTNGCCTTCATAATATAGCCAAATGAACACCGATAGCGGAATAATGATTCCNGCTAAGACTCCCAGCACGGGTACCAGCATGCCAGACTCAATGATAGATANCATNNTCNTCTCNNNCTAAAATATAATGCAACCTTATCACCTATTCTTAGAGAAGTAAAGGTTACATTATTTACAAAATCATGCCCAGGCAAGGGTGGTTAAATTTTATGATCTTTCAAAAGTTGGATATGAAGATTAAAAGCTGTTAGTTATGGAGCTGAACTTAAAACCACCCTAAACCCGATTGTCTTGCTGCGAACACCCGGATCCACTGCTCCTCGC
>PBXX01000080.1 GCA_002727755.1 Gammaproteobacteria bacterium
CTAGGGTGTCGTACGACTTCTAACCTCGGTTAGAATCAACGCAAGATCAAAGGCTTGCTCTGCAAAGNGCAAGCCTTTTTTTATGGNTGANCNAATAGTCTTCTATCTGCNAATCANNTANNNAGNATNNCTATNNGGCNGNTNTTTNNGNTATTGATTNGGATNNAGTGNTCNCTGTCTATNCATTCATTGCGCGNAGNATTAAACACNGACTCGAGAAAGACTANTCGATCTCCTGAGCTCTTTCGCGCAACATNCGCANNATTGCGTTTAATTCCCTGAAATATTGATTTTCCTCNAGCACCTCATTGATCGCANCTGTCAATTCTTCAAACTCAGCGGCCAGCCGAACCCTCAACTGNTCGGGAGATGCGATNACATCCATCTGGTTATTCCAATCNCTNAGATTCTGGTTACGGGCCTGTGTTAAGAAGTGGGGCTGGCATGCGCGCTGCGCAATGTGGGTGCCCGTCGGTGTCCAATCAGCACACTCAACCTTTAGATGCTCTTCCTCAATACTGAGGTTGAAGACACGATAAAACTCATCTTCCACCCTCTCGATCTGATCATTAAGCTCGGANAAGCTCAAATCATCAATAACTATCGGGTCTTNCTGGGCAAACACACTTGTGAGAAATAAAACGCCTACAACCGTGCCTAANATCGCTNTGTCTACCCTATTCAAGCTCTATCTCCCTATGCGAACGTTAATCATCTGACCCATTCGCTGCTCTATGTTCAGCCTCTCGCACACGGGCTCCCATTAGGGTCGCAGACATTGCATAATTACCTTCGTGACACGCATATTCGTAGGGCACCTGATCCGATTTAGGCCAAACCATCTCTCCGCCATAGCTGTCAGAATAATCTGCGTCCTCAACAGTAAAACCGTAAATCAAACCTCCTCCTGGCTCTGGCGAAAATCGCTCTACAACTCTTCGCTGGGCAGGCTGGTGAGGCTGATCCATAAAGTTAATAGTCTCGACAACCAGTGTATCTCCCTCCCAACGACCTACTGAATCGCCATCAAAGGTGGCAAGTACTTCGGACTGATGCTCATCATCGATTCGAATAATGCGGGCCCAATGCATCCACTCGATATAGAGCATTAAATATTCTTCAGTTTGAACAATGGTCTTAAGATTATTGTAAACCCGAGGAGTTATCGGAATAGTGGCGGGCTGGTGATAGATGCACCTTACCGCCAGAGTCTGATTTTCTGGTCCATCATAGGGCTGATCGCCAGTCTCGAGCCACCAGGCTCCATCCCGCTCTGGCCAGGCGAATTTCGGAGCAGCGTCTGCCTTTAGCTGACCCTCAGACGTCCGGGGTGGCATCCGCCCATTTTCCGGGTAGGTGAGAATCGAGGTGCGATACTCTCCATCAATGACAAAGCCATCGTTACCCCGATCAAACCAAAAATCGTTATACGAACCTATATTTCCACCCTCTTCTGGCGCTTCCCGATTTGGGTCGCTTGACTCAGCGTCCCGAGCCCGAATACCCATCTCTCGCTCTCTCAATGCATTCACCTCGTCCTCATTCAGGGACTGCCTAGAACCAAATGAAGTGGGTCTCTCAAACGGAGTAAGTGTCGAAATATCATAGTGACCGCTGAAATCAGGCTTTCCTGATGGCGTACGAGGAAATTCCTCTTGCGCTTGGCTGAAAGCTCCAAGAAAAATAAACGGGACCGATAATATGAGCATTTCTCGTTTCATGTGACCTCCAAAGCAAATGGCAGACGAGGTTTTACCAAGTCATTGGGACAGAATTATCAAAGCTACTATAGCTATCTTTTAAGTTTATTCAAAGACTATTGGTTGTTATCACAGATCATTTTATTTGCAGGTCTCATGGAATCAGCGCAACTAAAACTCAACATTTGCTTCAACCTGGGAGGAGATGGCACGCCCGGAGAGATTCGAACTCCCGACCAACTGGTTCGAAGCCAGTTACTCTATCCAGCTGAGCTACGGGCGCATGATTAATCAAATCCATCGGAAAGATTATAGCTAGACTGGCGTCTCCAGTCACTTCACTTAACGAGATTAGATGAATCTACAAAAGATCCTGGTATTACACTGAATAAGTGAGCAAAGAAATCCAATATTCAAAAATTGAATTTCTTTGCTTTACATGATCAGGAGTTACAGCCGAATGAATGCCAAACTATTATTTGGGTTCATTGGAATGACTAGTTGGTTTTGTGTTGAGTCGTAACACATAGAGGCGGCACTGGGAATTCCTCGAGCAATAATCTGAGCATTACCCCTCGAATTAATCCTGGTTACGCTGCCAAAACGGACACTGCTCACGTACTTCACGCCATTACCAGTAACAACCACTCCGTCGTTACCCCCTTCAATGGCTGCTTCCTGTTTGACTACTTCACCATCGGGGTTGTAGGTGATAACGGCTGAATCCCCAATGTTTACGACTACTATATTCCCGTCGTTATCCATTGCTACACCGTTGGGTCTATTCAGAGGGGCTCCCTCGGCAAATACCGACACGTCCCCGTCAGCTGTAATTTCATAGATTATGCCTTGTGGTGTATCTGATAAATAAGTAGTGCCATCATCAGTGCCCGCAATACCATTAATGAAACCTTCTCCAGGAATTGCCACCGCATCTATCGGAGCGCCTGTAAGAAGATCAAATGACCTAACTTCTCGCGAACCGTTATCTGCTGTGTATAAAACACCGTTCGCTATTGCACTGCCAATTGGATCACGAAGTTCTAGACCATCCCGATTGGCCCCTATCCATTTCGATGTATGAACACTCCCATCCGGATTAATCAGTGAGACATACCCGTCATCGGAACCACCATCGTTGCCTCTATTCATAGCTAAAATCAAATTTCTTTCCGGGTCAAAAGTGCAGCTCTCTGTAAAATGAAAGCTACCGAATACTTTGACATTTGCACTCATCGCAACAAAGTTCCCTGCCTGATTAGCAGCGCCCAGAGGACCCCCGACTGAAAATTCTTGCGCGCTTGATGTTGTGCAAAACCCAGCCATAGAAAAAGCGACGGCTGATAAAAAAAGTCTATTATTCTTAATCATCTATTGAACTCCATAAAAATAAAAATAGTGTCTTGACCAAATAATAAGAAAATGTAGAAACGATTGAAATAACAAATTCCGTTCGCAGAAATAAAAATAAGGGTGCGGGGTAGCTGCCAACGACCAGGCAACCACCCCGCGGGAGAAAACACATAACTCAAACTTACGTGATCTTGGTAGATCGTAAATCTGCTGTGTTGAGTGCAAANAAGAAAATTTTAGTTCATGAAAGACTATGAGATTCTCAAAGCACTNATAATAATGATAATCATTCTCNTTTAATAAGTCAAGCAATATCTGCAAACTTATTTATGGCTAAATAGCAGGTAATCTACTTCGCTGGACCCAAACAACTCAGGAGACCCTTACTCTGTTGTCTCCTCTCAGAGCTATTTTGTCATTTAACCGTTTTGAGTAAATTATCACCCCAGTGAACGCCATCGCTGACATTGATAGACCGAGCAAAAACCAAAGTATTTTGGTAGTGATGCCNCCNAAGTATCCGAAATGCANCGGATCNGCAGCCTCTGANATCCGNGTGTGCATATCGAGTTGCTCACCGACATAACTCCCAATTACATCTAGATTCGNCGGATCGATGTATACCCCATTTGCTCTTGGCCTAACTAANGTGGCAGATAGATCACCCTGAATTATTAATGGCGACCTACGTGAAGCTGGGAGTAGGATTCGTCTGACCTCAAGACCCGGTAACTCGTTCAACGCATTACGCACTGCCAAATCCAGTTCTTTGCCCGAAAACCCCGCTGGAAGAATAGAGTCTCTGCTTACCACTTCAACTTCAGGTCCCGGAAAGGGAGGTGAATTGCCACCCANTTCTTCGATGAAATACCAAACACTGGATAGNGCAATNAATGCAATGAACCAACTCGTCCAGAGTCCTACTAACCTGTGTATATCACCAGACCAAATTCTTACTTTCTTGTTAAACCGAGGCCGTTTAAAGAACCCCAACCAAAACTTTTTATAGACAATGAACCCTGCTATTAAGGATATTAGTAAGGGAAAGGCCATAGCGGTGACTATGGGCACGCCCGTCCTCTCCGGCATCATAAGATTACGATGCATGGATCTAAAAAATCTTTGTACACTATAAAACGTTGTGACTCCCTCGAAGTTCCCATCNGCCGGTTCAGACCAAAGCCGCACATTCTCTTGCCACGGAGTAATGGCAAGGGTCTGTAAATTGAACCACGGGTCAGACAAGCGAAATATGCCGATAAGATCATAGCTGGGATACTCACGCATTAGCCCATCATACGCATCACCCCAGGCAATCTCCGATGGCTCTACGAGCTCCTTAGCGCGCATCTCGGAATTTAATAACCAGTCAACCTCTAAACTCAAGACCGCAAATGTGCCGGTAACAAGGATGAAGGTCATGAAAAGGGAGAACTTCAAACCCAACCAAGAATGGATGGTATGTGAAACTCTATCAAGATTCTGTCTACTCACTGCATCAACCAATAATTTAACAAAGCCTATTATAACCGGCTGAAGCTTTTGACAAAATTATCAAATTATCAAAATCAGAGTGATCAAGCAGAACCCAAGAATTGCAGCCTGAAAATAAATCCCCATCAGTTTGTTTCCTATATGATAATGAGAATCATTATCATATAGGAAACAAATAAAAGCAAACAATAAAGGGGCTAACAATCTAATTCTATTACCCCAAATGCGATTAGCTTTTCTATGATTTCCTTCCCTTCATCATTTGGAAGATCTGAAAAATGGTNTCTATCAAAGGAGTTTCCCTCTAGGATAAATCTCAAGCCTNCTTCAGCGGAGACGCTGAATTTCAGATCTCCACCCGCGCAAGANACCACCGTCTGCTCTCCTTCAGACTTTATGGCAAACTGAAAATTTTCACGCAGACGATAGCTAGTGCCTGTTTCTATTCCAACAGAGCTTTGCATCAAGGCTCCCTTAAGATTCGGTTTGCGAGTTCTATAATATTCCTGCTTGAACATGTTAAACACATTGTCAAAGTCAGCTTCATTTGCAAATGTNTCAACCAACTTCCTAAAATCAGTCCGGGCGTTTGACATATCGAAATCTTTTTTAGCAAAGCCAACCGGCAAGGATTCCCTAAATTCAGAATTGTTCAATGCTACTTCAGACAAAACCTCTAACATTAGATCTGCCCACTTTTTAACTAACAAACCCACTGTTATGTGCAACGAAGGTTCGCTTCCGACATTTGNCGCGTCATGCATATATCCCCTAGGAATATAAAGACAGTCTCCTGGCTCCATTGTGAAGTTAAGATTTAACCTACCCGCTTCGTGCTCCGAAGAATCAAATGGTTCTCCTCTAAACGGTTTTTCAACAGCCTGTTGATACAAATTCCAATTCTTCTTTCCGTGAATCTGCATAATAAAAACATCATGATCATCATAGTGAGTCTTGAAACCTTGGCTGTTTCTGGGCGTTAGATAAACGTTAGTTTGAACTTTGCAACTCAGCTCAAATTCTAGGTTACGACAAAAATTAGCAAGCTCATCAATTGCNAGATTGATTTGGGGGAAGATTATTGTTGCCCCACNCTGATAGTGCCGAACGACCGCACCCCNATCGATGTTTCCACTCTTAAACGTAAAATTGGCTTTTGATATCGGAGGCTTGCTACGGGCCATATCTATCGATGCAGGAGGGAGTTCTGAAGTCGNTAGGAGGTGATCTAACTTCTTNAGAGAAATTAAATCGTCAAAATTTCTGCACTTATTATTCGGGGAAAGGAGCGGTTTTTTCTCATAGTAATCCCGCAGAAACTCATTCACCCCAAGCGGCTCGATGAGCTTACGGAGTAAATCGAAATTCTGTTCAAATTCTTTCAACACAAGCCCCAATTAGAGTCCGCACTTTAATTGCAAACACTACCACTAAAGCTAATATTATAGCTTAAAGTCTTGGATATCATTTAACAAAGGTTAGCGGTCCATTTGAGTCAATGCACCGCTTAAATGCAGGGAACGTCTGAACTATCTCCCAGAACTGTCACTCGCATCTGAGTCACTGTCAGAGGCTGATCGATCACTAGCATCCGATCCCTCCGGCTGATCACTCGCATCAGAATCACTACTTGAGCGCCCTGAGCGATCACTTGAGTCAGAATCACTATCCGATGCGGCCCTGTCGCTTGAGTCTGATCCCTCAGACTGGTCACTAGCATCAGAATCGCTGTTTGAACGCCCCGACTGATCACTTGAGTCAGAATCACTATCTGATGCGGTCCTGTCGCTTGAATCTGATCTCTCTGACTGATCACTCGAATCAGAGTCGCTACTTGAACGGCCTGACCGGTCGCTCGAATCAGAGTCACTATCAGATGCCGCCCTNTCGCTTGAATCTGATCCCTCTGATTGGTCACTTGAGTCCGAACCCTCTTGCTGACTAGCCCATGTTTTACTTGGGGAAATTAAACCAAGAAAAATGACCGAGGCTGCAGCCGAAACTCCTGTGATTGCTCTGAGAAAAGATCGTCTTGTGACGGTTTTTGGATCTAGTGACTTCTTCATTTATATAACCCAGCACTGATATCAAGTTAAACGACAGATTCTTCTTTTGTATCATCTGACTGAATGAA
>PBXX01000081.1 GCA_002727755.1 Gammaproteobacteria bacterium
TGACACTCCTTTTTTCAAAGATGACTGATCAAGAACGAAAAGCCGCAAGTGATTTTTTGAATAGGATAGGTCCTAGACGATCTCAGGGAAGGCCGCCAGGCCCCTTTCCAAATCGCGGCGTTCCTCCCCGACCACCAGGCCCTTTTCGTCCAAATTAATCCAGTACGGGTTGCTTCTTCAAGAAACAGAAATATAAAATGGCACTAAAAGCATATTCCGACATAAAACGCGGCAAATATAGACACTATAAAAAACGCGAATACGAACTGATAGATATAGTGCATCATAGTGAAACGGAGGAACCTTTGGTCCTTTATCGGACACTATACGGTAACTACGACCTGTGGGTCAGGCCTTTGAAAATGTTCTTCGAACACATAGAAATTAATGGCAAGAGGGTTCCAAGATTTGAATACATTGGCAGCAAGTCTTTAGAATGATCTTGCGCTCAAAGGTGCCACCTCCTTTTTTACCAGACGTTAGACAGAGTACGATACTCGAAATGGGACTTAAACATCTGAATCCATCTCAATGGATGATCGTCGATGAGGATGCATCAACGTTTTTAAGTCACAAACTTGAACAGAAAACAAAGCGGCCTGACCAGATCTACCAAGCACTCCCAGAATCCAAGGATGCTCAATTCGAGTTCAATTCTCTCCTAGAAGCCCACTTAATTAAGGATCATAACTTCCGGCGAATTGCCTGCGACAAACTAGTTAACTCTCAATTTGATCTAGAATGGGTGGGCCTCGAAAAAGATCTTTGGTCAACAAGCTTATGGATTCAGGAAGATATCTGTTTGCTCGAGAAACTAGGAAAACATTACATCTTGACAGCTGCAAGTGTCTGCTCACCTTCAAATTGGGATATGCCAAATAAAATCGGAAAATGTGTAAGTGACATCCATAAACCTGTGCCAGGCTATAAAGACCAGATTTCAGACAAAGTGGATAGATTGATGAGAAGTCTAAAACCAGAGAAGCCGCTAGCGCGCTTTAATTGGTCAATTCAACCGCATGGTGACTTGTTTTGGAAAACTGGTTCACGAAATCAGGAAGGAAAACAGAATATGCATTGGCGGGTCGAGAGGCAAACATTAATGCGCCTACCGCAATCAAAGGCTATCGTGTTTGGTATTCGTGTTTTTATCCACGACTTTTCTATGATGTCAAAAATTCAAGGCTTCGATGAATCAGTTGCCGCGCTTATCAGGAAATTGCCCGCCGAACAATCTTTCTACAAGAACCTTCAGTAAGCTTCGCGAATTAATCAAAGAATTACGCTATACTCCGCGCAGAAGTCAGGGAGTAAAAACATCAGCAGTCTAGAAGTCAATTCAGAACAAACAAATTCGAGCAGCCTCACTGTTTTCAAAATCTCTCAGTTCCGCTGGTTATTTTTCGGAAATCTCTCATTCTTTCTTGCCATGCAGGGTCAGATGCTCACACGCTCCCTTCTTGCTTGGGAATTAACAGGGGAGGCAACGGCACTAGCCTATATAAATTTAATTATTGCAGTACCTATGATTTTTGCCTCATTAATTGGAGGTGCAGTTACTGATCGGGTAGAGAGAAGGAGACTGTTGGTTTTTGGTCAGAGCCTTATAGTTGCAAACGAATTATTTATCCTTAGTCTGCTGCTATTCAACAAACTCGAATTTTGGCACATGCTTTGTACAGCTTTTATCGCGGGCTGCGCATTCCCGTTCATTATGCCTGCCCGAATGGCCATCACAGTCAATGTGGTAGGACCTCAACGTCTTCAGACTGCTCTTGCTTTTCAGGCAGGTGCGTTGAATTTCACTAGAGTTGTCGGGCCCGCTATGATGGGCATAGTCATCGCTCAAACCTCATTTGTAAACGCATACTACTTTTCCACGGTGCTCTATGGAATGGCAACCTTGTTTATGTTTGGAATCGAGCCCAATTACTCTGAAAAAATTTTAACTGAGAGAAAACCTCTGTTTTCGGATATTGGATACGGCTTTCAATACATTTTTGAAAATCGCGCTGTCCTTATCTGCTTAGTCTTTGGCCTTTTGCCAATGTTTCTTGCCATGCCTTTCCAAAATATCCTCGTTGTTATGGCAGAAGAGACTTGGCAGACTGGCGAGAGTGGAGTGGGCATTTTGATGGCCGCTGGAGGGATTGGTGGAGTAATCGGTGCTCTGTGGATAGCAAGAAAGGGTGACAACGGTGGCTACTTAGGCATCATGCTTGGAAGTACGTTTTTCTTTGGAATATTCCTGGCAGTATTCACTCAAACAACTAATTTTTATTACGCTCTAATTCCATTACTCATAGCGAATATTTGCGCGAGCGCTTGCCAAACAGTAAACAGCGCAGCCATTCAATTACTTGTCGACGATAATGTAAGGGGGCGCATGAGCAGTTTCATGTTAATGTCTTTCGGGTTAACGCCAGTAGGAGTTTTTCCAATGGCTTTAGCAGCAGATAGCATCGGCGCTGGAAATGCGATCTTAGGTGCATCCTTTATACTTATGGTAACAGTTGCCCTATTCTACTTTACCAGCAAGACCCTTCGGAATTTAGATTCTGCTCTTGAAGCTAAACGCGAGATAGGAAAAACTAGTTAGAGGATCTTTCAGCTGATACATAATCCTCATACCTTCTTTCTAGCTCTTCAATGGCACGTAAAAAACCCTCAGGATCGACAAAAGTCTCAGGATTGTAGACCTGACCAGAGCGATATTTTTCATGCATGTTGTACTGGCTATTGTGGGCAGCAACCCAAACGTCTACTTCCATTTGCTTCTGCTTCTGATAAGTGGAAATAAAATCCTCAGCGACTCCGTCATAGGTTGGGTTTATCGTTAACTTCTTCCCGTTATTAATGGTCCCCATATTAGCTATTAAAACGTTGTAGTCTTGACCATCCTCCAAAGTAACGATCATGGAATAACTTGAACTACCTTCTGTATGACCGGGATGATGGTGCACGGTCAACTCCAGCTCTCCTAGCCTNATNATTTCTTCGTCCCGTATTATTNTNTCCACATCAACNGGCTGAAAACTCTCGCGGCCACCAAAATGGGGATCACTAAATCCNCCATCTTCCAAGACCCTTGCGTCCCTGACAGTCGCCCATATTTCAGCNCCAGTTATTTCTTTGATTTCAGCAAGNGCCGCCGTATGATCCCAATGCGCTTGCTGTGTTAACAAAATTTTTACATCCTCAAGCCGAAAACCAAGTGACTCGATATTTTCACGAATCATTTGAGTAGAATCTCTTAATCCCGTGTTGATTAGAATATGGCCTTCGTCGGTAGTAATAAGAAAGACGCTCAAGTCGAAGCTCCCAACACCGTATAAGTTTTCAATAATTTGAAAACCTTCAAAGGGNCTGACCCAATTTTCAGGAGGACCGACAGGNCTAGATATTCGCTGCTGGGCCGATGNGGCCCCCACAAAAATAAAAAAAATCAATGATAATTTGAATAATTCCTGTCTCATAATAATGTTCTCTCATATNAATTTGAGATAGCACGTCTATCTTCAACGCCAGTTTTATTCAGCGACGAAGCCCTTCCANCTACTCATATAGTCGATGAATTTTTCAGACAANCCCTCTTTCGCCAGGTACTCGCGGGAAACTGGATTTTCAGTGGGAAGGAANTTTTNATCCTGNTGCATGAGANCAGGGAAATTGTGATGTAAAATCGCAGCTCTGCCCAACATTATCCAGTCTATCCCCTCNGCAAAGACTCTTTCCGCATCCATCGGAGTGCGAATTTTACCAGCAACTCCCAACCTAACTTCCCCGCGTTCTATCGAAGTAAAGTAAGACAAAAGACTACTTCCTCTCCTTTCTTCCTCATTAGGCTCCTTGAAAACATCCCAAAGTGACANATCAAGAAAATCAATCTTAGCTTCATCGCAAAGTCTTTTAGCTAACTCAACACTATCATCAAGTTTCATTCCGAATCTCTCCGGCGAGAGTCGAACGCCAATCATAAAGTTTGAATGGCACCTCTGCCGGATGCCATCTATAATTTCAAAAAGTATACGAGACCGATTTGTTAGGCTACCTCCATACTCGTCTTCTCTTCGATTTGTTTCTTCACTAAAAAATTGGCAGAGCAGATACCCATGCGCACCNTGNAGCTCAACACCATCAAAACCAGCTCGCTCAGCTCGAATTGCAGCGGCGATAAAATCCTCAACAACTTCTTCGACCTCACTTTTTGAAAGCGCNCTTGCCCCCAACTCCTCGTTNTCAGACGGACAAACGGGAGGCTGTTTTATGATATCAGCTGGCGAACGCATCCCAGCATGATGGAGCTGGCATANAGACACGCTACCCTCCCGCTTTATCGCANNCGCTAATCGTTTCAAACCTTCTATGTGCTTATTATCAAAAACACCCAACTGTCCAGGAAAGCCTTTACCATGTGCTTGGACATGAGNAGCACAAGTCATAGTCAATCCNAAACCACCTTTCGCTCTCATGGTTAACCAATTAAATTCATCCTCAGATAACACTCCATCTTCNTGGCTNTGAGAATTNGTCAACGGGGCCAGNATGATTCTGTTTTTCATGCTCGGTCCACGTTTAAAATTTAAGGGCTCAAACAAGCTATCCATATAAATCTCACAAAAAAACGGGCGTTGCCTAAAGACGACGCCCGCCAATTAAAGTTATTTTTCTTAGGGTATCAGTCGAGGAACAAACCGAGTCACTCCTGAGACCACGCCTACCTCTCCTCCATAGACATTTCCATCTCTATCTGCCGTCACGCCTTCACCCATGCAGCCGATTCCACCCATTCCTGAGAAACCCCTTCCCGTGCAATTATGCTCTGCAACAAAATAAAGAACCTCACCATTGCGAGCGTTACCNACACGTAAACCTTTTCTCCAACCGCCCGGGTTATAGTTCTCNTCAGTTTCAGAATCAATAGCATAGAGCATATCGTTAGTCGGATCGATATAAAGGCCAGAGATTCTGCTGAACTGATACCAGGTATCTAACCATTCACCATCCTGAGTAAAAATCTGAATCCTGTTGTTACCCCTATCNGCAACGAATAATCTTCCTTGAGAATCCATNGCCAAGGAATGCGGAGAACGAAACTGCCCATCGTCCCAGCCATACTCACCGAAATGTCCGATGTAAGTACCATCAGGCTCCCACATGGTTATCCGACTTTTNGTCTCATCACTTGGCTCACCCTGGAACTGNGCGCCATGTGTTTCAGCAANAAAAATCCGTCCGTTAGGAGCTATCAAAACATCGTTCGGGTCAGTCAGATGCGTTGGCGGATCNCCTATTTCCCCCGGTGTTCCNATAGTCAGTAACAACTCACCNTCAGGACTAAATTTNAGAATAGAGCTNCCNATATTGGCNGCAGCNGGGTTNATCATNAANTCACGCTCAGTTGCNACACGAGCATCNGCGATCCAAATATTNCCNTCACTGATCNACNTCCATNCCNTGNGGCCANAGGATCTGACCTGCACCNAACTGAGCAACNACACGACCATTGGGATCNAGTTTGACTATAGGATTGATCTCGGGGGTCGTTGCACATTGATTAGTTCCGCAACGATCTCCCGCCCATATATGTACTCCGTCAATATCCACATTAATCGCGCTGACTGAACCCCAGGTTCGGCCATCAGGTAGTGTTCCAAAATTCCGCTCTGTAACATANGGGTTAGGGAGGTTATTAATCGGCTGTTGGCCTGCGTGGGCAGCAGGTTTNCCAGATTCCGCCATCGAACCGCGCTGCGCCATNGTGCCAGCAGACGCNGTGATTAGCACCAAACCAAAAACCCCGGCTTGTATCAGGTGTCCTACCTGAGATTTATGTCCTTTTTTCATAGCATTTTCTCTCCCAAATCGATCGTTTTATCTTTAATTATTGAACTTCATCTTAACATATTATGAGAACATGAACTTTAGCAGGGTAGTTGTCAAGAACGTAGCATTTAGTAATCCTTGCGGCTTCAGACTCAAAACGGTTGGAGAACACCTGTATATGCTCAGAAATTCGGCTATCATGGATCCTTTTGTGAGGTCNCNAGAGTAATNTNCTTGCCCTCCNATAAGAACATAACTACTGACTAGGGCAGAATGTGAAAAGCAACCTAATTTATATAATTCTTATTGTAGCTGTCCTGATGGCTGCTGTGCTTGCTGCGATCTGTCTAGCTGAAGAGGTGCCTTATTCAGCAGGCAAACCCCACCCTGAATTTTTTGGCCTACAAATCGGGGGCGATGGTGCGATGCGACTNGAACATGTAGGCCATCTTGGTTTCTTATTTCAGTGCCTATTACTAGTTCAAATTAATCTTCTATCTTTGCTAGGCGTTCCGGAAAGATACAGGACTCAACGACTTTTAGGATACATGGCCGGAAGTTTAGCTTGCATGCTCATCGTGGGATGGAAAATGTACTTTGGACATCAAAGCTTCCTTGNCACTCAAGAAACTAGTTACTTTTTGGGGTTTCCTGAAGCCACCGCTTGGCAAACCTATGGCACCTGGCTAAGCGCGATACCGCTGGTGCTTATATACAGCATTGGATTTTCTCAATTTATCTATTCGAAGGAAGACGAAGAAAAATTCAATGCTCTTGTAGCTGAAAAGTTAGCTAAGAAAAGGTAAGCGTCTTGGAAGTATTTCGGCAAGAAATCATTATTAGCGCAGTCATCCTATATATGGTTTTCTGCGTGATAACCGGCCTCTGGGCAATGAGGCGTACGCACGATACNAGTGATTTCTTCATTGCAAGTCGAGGTCTTGGACCTATCGTGGTNAGTCTGGCGTTNTTTTCCAGNACGNTGAGNGGATTNGGATTTGTTGGTGGCCCNGGTTTAGTTTATTCCATAGGNGTTAGCTCTTTTTGGATGGTNATCATCTCATCCACTGGTTATGCAGTATGTTTCTTCCTAGTNTCCAAGCGCATTCGCATGATNGCAGANTTATACNATTGTATTTCTTTACCCGACATTGTCGCTGCTCGCTANGGTAGCGAAGCTGTAAGGTTCATGTTGGCAGTTACAATTGTTTTAGGCGTNATGGGCTACCTAGCAACCCAAATTCTTGCAATGGCAGTCGTAATGCAGGCAATACTGTCAGGAACAGAGATGTTTGCAAATATTGGTTTAGTGACCTGCGTTACGATTTCATCAGCAGTGCTGATTTTTTATTGTGTCACTGGCGGGATAATCGCATCTGTCTATACCGATGTTGTCCAGGGCGCAATAATGATTGTCGCTGGAGCGTTAATTCTAGTTGCTGCCACCAACGTTTTTGACGGAGGGATGCAGGAAGCAACGTCAATAATTTTAAAGGATGATCCAGAATCCGTCATGCCCTACGGGGCAGCCGGCATGATGGCCTCTTTAGGTTGGTTCTTTGTATTTGGTTTGGGTCTTGCAGGTCAACCTCATATCATCACNAAAATGATGATGAATAAAAGTATAAGAGATAATCGTAGCATGCTTCCTCTGTCTCTATTCGGCTACGCGATGGCCGCCTTATTATGGGTATCGATTGGAATTGTCATGCGTGCGGCGGTATTAGATGGAAGAGTCGAACCGCTAGCATTACCTGATGACGCGGCTTCAGTTTTTCTCTCCATGTTTACAAACCCGATACTCGCGGGAATTGTTTTTGCCGGACTTTTTGCAGCAATCATGTCAACCTCAGACGCCTTCTTAAACATCGGTACGGCAGCAATAATTCATGACATACCCAAAGCTATTCAGGGTAAAAGTTTAGAAAATGATCTCTTCTGGGCTAGGATTGTTACAGTAATTCTGGCTTTTGTTGCCGCTGGCTTTGCACTTTACTCTCATTTTCAAGATGCGACGCTGGTTGCTCTTTTGGGCGCTTTTGGCTGGGGAACATTCGCTGCATCAATTTTCCCTGTGGTTGCAATCGGACTTAATTGGAAAGGCGCGACTGTTTGGGGGGCAGTAACGGCCATAACTGTCTCACTGATTATTAATTTTGTCTCGCAACTGACCAGCTTTAATTTTCCCTATGGGGTCAGTGGTCAACTAGTAGCTTTTGTAAGCTCCATGGTGCTTTTTATCGCAGTATCATTAATAAGTCCTAAACCTTCCCTTGAGTCGGACATTGATCAGCTACTCAACATTTAAAATACACAATAGATTGGCTTCAGTTTTGGATTTATATCCCAACAGTCTGTTGCCTAACTTGTATGCGATTACATTTTTCTTTTCAACATGTCTTGCATCACAAGTATTCGCCTCTTCTTGCAAAGATCATGAATATGGAACGGGAGAGGAAAACTGTTATCCGGCCTGGTACGGAAAGAGCGCTAGCGGCGCTTTTTATACCATCGTTGTTCCCAACAATTGGGATCCAAAAACTGGACTTGTTATCTGGAATCATGGCTTTGAGGGCTTTCTGAAAAATTTTGAATCCAAGGATTTACTTTCGATACTTGATCCGACCTGGGAAGGCTTTTACACAGGAAAAGTAAAAGAGAGACCCTCTCTTGGCCCTTTCGCAGATTTTATCCTTGCTAGAGGTTTCGCGATGGCAGCGTCAAGTTATAGTCAGACAGGATGGGCCGTGTTTGATTCGCATACTAGTAATGGGGAGCTGTACAATCAATTTCTGTCGATTATTTCGGAGTTAAATAAGACTAAGCCTGAAAAATTTTACATCATAGGCGGTTCCATGGGGGGTCTGGTAAGTCTCCGCGACCTCGAATCTCAAAGTGTGCCAAATCCAGATGGCGCCTTGCTCCTCTGTGGGGCAAATGGGGGCTCAGTCAATTGGCTGGATGCCTTTGATTTAAGGGTAATTTATGAGTCAGTATGCAGCAGCGTTCCAGGTGCGCAGCTACCGCAACCCTGGTACCGAAGACCAGATCTCTTGTTTGGTGAAATAGATTATTTAGATTCTCTTAATAAATGCGTGGGATTAGCAACTCGACTCCTTATAGATGAAAACAATCCTTTGGAAGTTTTTGCCTGGGAAAAACTCAATCAGAAAAAGGCTGAAAGGCTTGAGTTTATACTTAACAAGACAAAAACAGTTAATTCATACTTTTTAGCTTTAAACCTTTGGTATTCAGTATTTCAGTTGCCTCGTCTAATTAACGAGCCAACTAAGTTGAATGGCATAAATCCAATCTCTAATATCGGGGTTGACTATGGTGATCCGACCATTAATCGAGCGGCAACAAGAGTGGCAAGTTTACCCTCTTCAAAAAAACTCTTGTCCAGTAATTTCACGCCTACTGGCAACATAAAAAACACGAAAATTATCTCTATCCATACCTCTCACGATGGTCTGGTAAAAGTGGAAAATCAAGAGTCGCTCCGAAATCTAATTCCGGCCAGCCAATTGACTGTTGCTGTGGTGGACGATTCTNAAAAGCCAAGTCATTGTGGTTTTTCAACTAACGAAGGATTAGCTGCATGGANAGAATTAANCGACTGGGTCGNNGGTTCAAAACAACCTAGCGCCTCTGACTTGCAATCCACATGTTTATCTGCTGCATCCACTGTGGACGTTTGCAACTATTCGCCTGAATTTAGCATCGAAACATATATACCAACTTTCAGCCGAAAAAATTTAATTGGGATCACAGGCGTTAATGTGTTTGATAATTCCTCGGGCATACTTAATTTTGAGTCGTTACAGTCTTTTGGGTCTGATCAAAATTTTAGAGGATCTCTCAAACTTATGTCACGTGAAGAATTTAAATTTGCTATTAGTGAAATTCAGGCAACTGATATTGCTAACAGATGGCAGCATAGTGGTAAATATGATCCAGATTTAAATATTCTCTATATTCCTAAAGTAAGCATAAAAAATCTCTCTCCACCCAATTTTAACGAATACGATTTATTCTTTAGTGTTAATCGTGAGGNTGATAATGAAGTGATAANACTTCTCGAAATCGATCCTCAATAATTAAGCTATTTCATAAGTGCAATTAAAGCCCTTGTTAGCATATAAACCTGATGAATTTTGACGTAAACTCAAAACTTAAGTTACTTTTTGGGTACATTAATTTTTCAGGAGACGGCATGAAGTTTTTGGCGAATCTCACTCGTAACAGCGTTATCTGGATGTGCATGCTAGGCTGTANAGGCCTTCAAAGTGCCGAAAATTCNGGAGTTAGCGATTCCTCTGAGTGGCCAACATACCGAGGTAATACCTCTGGAACAGGTTACTCCCCGCTTGAGCAAATAACCTTAGATAACGTGAATAACCTAGAAGTCGCCTGGACCTATTCATTGAGAAATGACTCCTCACAGTCTGCAAGAGAGCCAAATTCTCAAGCCACTCCCGTCGTTATCGATGGTGTCATGTTCCTTCCCACAGCAGACAGGGTAGTTGCTCTAGATCCTCTAACTGGCGAAGAACTTTGGTCACACTCAGTTCCAGAAAACGCGCCCTCTCGCCGAGGCGTTACATACTGGCCTGGTCAGGGTGGAATTTCTCCAAGAATTTTTTATACAGCGTTTGATCAATTAATTGCGCTAGATGCCGAAACCGGCGACTTGGATTTAGAATTTGGAGAATCCGGAAAGGTATCGATGGGAATCCCTTACATATCTGTACCGTTTGTTTATAAAAACATTATTGTAGTTGGAGCAAACACACCAAGAGGAGCAATCGGCGGTATCGGCAATGCTAGGGCTTTTGATGCTATCAACGGCAGCAAATTATGGGAATTTGAGTCTGTTCCCTCTCCTGGAAACCCTGGCAACGAAACTTGGGAAGGAGACAGTTGGGAGGGCAGGCTAGGAGCAAACGCATGGCCGTTTTATTTCACAGTGGACGAAAGTAAGGATCAGCTTTATATACCCTTGGCGTCACCTATTCCGTTTGCTTATGGTGGTGATAGAGCGGGAACCAATCTTTATGCTAATTCGATCGTAGCAGTCGACATTCACAGCGGTGAATACCATTGGCATTTTCAAACTATACATCATGACTTGTGGGATCATGACCCCCCAGCACCTCCCACACTATTTGATGTGAATTATAATGGTAAGACTACTCCAGCTTTAGGAGTAACCACTAAATCTGGATACCTATTTGTGTTAGACAGAGAAAATGGGGAGCCTATTTATGGGGTATCAGAAACCGCAGTTCCCCAAAGCAACGTTCCAGGCGAGGAAACATCTCCTACCCAGCCGATACCCATTAATCCAAAGCCTATGGCGCGGGTAAGCTTCACAACTTCTGAAATCGTGACTGCACAAGATACAAGTGAAGAACACGCCGAGGCTTGCCGTAATTTAGTAAGGTCAGTCGGGAGTATAACTAATGATGGACCTTACACACCCTGGACTTACAGATCTGACGATTCAAATAATGAAACAACCCTATTATTTCCAGGCCTTTCAGGTGGCCCAAACTGGGGAGGTATTGCTCACAATCCCAACAACGGATACGTATATGTTTTTGCGGCTAACATCGGGACACTAGGATGGATGGAGGATGCCGAGCCAGGTTCACCTTTACCCTACGCTCTGACTGGCCCCGATGGAAGACCCAGCGGTTTTAGTGTAAGGATTAATGGAAAAACCATGCCGTGTCAAAAGCCTCCCTGGGGACAACTAACCGCTGTCGATACTAATAGCGGGGAAATTGCTTGGCAAATTCCGCTAGGAATAACAGAGGACTTTCCAAGCAATCGACAAGCCACTGGACGCCCTGGACGAGCCGGGGCGCTGGTAACAGCTAGTAATTTACTCTTCATTGGCGCTACTGACGACAACCGATTCAGAGCCTTAAACGCAACTACCGGTGATATTGTCTGGGAGTATCAGATGGAACGCAGAGGCAATGCCAACCCAATGACTTTTCTTGGCAGCGACAACAAACAGTATCTCCTGATTACTGCTACAGACAAGCTTATGAGTTACTCATTACCATAATACTTTTANACTTGGAGGGAGAAAAATATAATGATTAGATCTCCAAAAAAAATAGAATTTTTCTACAGTAAAATCTTATTTTCCTTATTTATTTCTTTTTCTTCTCAAGTTCTTGCTCAGTACGGCACTCAGTCTGGAGACTGGGCAAGTTATGGTGGAGACACGGGGTCAACAAAGTATTCCCCACTTGAGCAAATCACTCCTCTAAATTTTGAAGATTTAGAAGTTGCGTGGACATGGACTTCTATTGATGAAGATCTGGACCTTGAGTCAATTCAAGAAATCAATGAAGCTGTCAGAATTAATAACTTTCAAGGCACTCCTTTAAAAATCGGAAACAGGCTATTTATTATCACGGCGCTAAATCAAGTTGCAGCACTTGACCCAATTACTGGAGAGACACTGTGGTCATTCAACCCAGAAGTTTACTTATCCGGTTCACCAATCAATTACATTGGATACCACAACAGGGGCCTTGCCTATTGGACTGATGGTGAAAACGAGCGAATACTAGCCGGTCTGAATGATGGTTATCTTTTGTCTCTAGATGCAACTACTGGGCAGCCAGACCCTTCATTTGCGGGTGGAAAAATCGATCTTGCTGAGGGGCTTCCTAGGGCGGTCAGAGACGAACTAGATTGGACCGGAGCTCAACCAGTAGCTGTGGTGTCGCCACCAATTGTTGTTGGCGATATCGTAGTGACCTCCTCGATTACTCAGGCAAGACCGCTTAGTCGAGAGCGTCCACCCATGTGGGTAAGAGGATACAACATTACTAACGGNGAGCANGTATGGGACTTTCATACTATTCCAGNGGCCGGCGAATACGGNGTTGATACTTGGGAGGAGGAATCTTGGCGCCGCACGGGAAACACCGGCGTTTGGACAATGATGAGCGCCGACACAGAGCTCGGATTGGTCTACTTACCGATCGNNGCGCCAACTGATGATTTTTATGGAGGAAACAGACCTGGNGATAATTTATTCAGTCAAAGNGTAGTNGCNGTTGATGCTNTNACTGGCGAGAGGCGTTGGCACTTTCAGATGATCCATCATGGATTATGGGACTATGANCCCCCAGCTGCGCCAAATCTCATTGACATCACAGTTGAAGGACGCCCAATCAAGGCTCTGGCTCAGATCACAAAACAAGGCTTNGTCTATACATTCGACCGAGAAACCGGAGANCCTGTATGGGTTATTGAAGAAAGGGAAGTACCGCAACTCCCCCTTATCCCTGGAGAACGTCTATCTCCTACTCAACCATTTCCCACTAAACCGCCTCCTTTTGAAAAACAAGGTCTATCGTTGGACGACTTGGTCGACTTTACGCCAGCCATTCACCAGGAAGCCATAGACATTTTAGATGATTACACCTATGGGCCATTATTTACCCCACCAAGCGTATCAGTTCCNGGCGGCAANAGAGGCACAATTCTGCGCCCCAGTGCAGGCGGCGGTGCCAATTGGATGGGAGCTGCCGTCGATCCGGAAAGCTCAGTAATCTACATACCCTCATCGGATTCAATTTCTGTTCCGGTGGTTGTCGAGACTAATCCGGAAGAATCGAGCCTTCGATACCGCAGAATTTCTTTTAGTGGCACTCGAGGACCGAAAGGATTACCTCTACTCAAACCACCTTATTCAACAATTACTGCAATCGATATGAATAAAGGTGAAATTCTATGGCAGATACCTAATGGGACTCGAGCTCCAAATGTAGAAAATAATCCNGCCTTAGAAGGAATAGACTTGCCCCCTTTAGGTGGTGGCGGTAGAACCCCGATTGTTGCTACCCCAAACATGTTAATACATGCACAGAATTATCAAGACGGTCCTCTTCTCATCGCTAGAGACAAAGCCACTGGCGAAGAGTTGGGATCGATTGAGATGCCAGCACGAGCAATCGCCGCACCTATAACTTATCAAATCATGGGCAATCAATACCTAGTAGTCGCTGTTCTGACAGAGCCAGCTCCCCAATTAGTCGCATGGAAATTGCCATGATCCCAAAATTGTAAGTAGACACAAGACTTACTAAGTGCACGTATATATTACTCGGTAGCTAATTTTGTTCCCTACCAGAAATCCAGAGAGAACCTAAAATAGCAATCAACATATTCGNNAATAAGCCATAAAATCCTGGATGGAATCCCCACAGCTTNCCNTTCACAACAAAANCAAATTTACCAAAAGCCAATGACAAAGAAATTAGCAACCCAATTACAAGTCCTACTAAAACTGGTTCTGCTCTCAATTTAGAAAAATGAATACCTAATATAAATGCGGGGGCAATTTGAATAAGTAANTCAAATTTACGATCAAGCAAGCTTATGAGTGAAGTTTGCTCCTTCAGCAAAATTGCTAAGATAGTGAGCATTGCAACTACTNCCCATGAGCAACGCTTACCTAAACGAGTNAATTCTGATTCTTTTGCNTCTGGCTTGATGTGCGCCAGGTAAATATCTTTCGTNAACATAGAGGAAATAGATAACATTGCTGAATCTGCGGTGGACATAAGCGCAGCTAGCACAGCACTGAAGATCATGACCACTAGTGCGTAACCAACTAGAGAACTTTCTTGAATTACCCTAAGAATACTCGCGAAAGCTTGATCTGAGTCAGCGCCCTCCAAACCAGGAATATATGCCAACGCATAAATACCAACAATTATTGAAATCAACACCGAAATAAATGGCATGAAAGCCATGGCAGCAAAGCTTCGTTTCAAAGTATTAGTAGAACGCGCTGAATAAATACGCTGTATCGCTTGCGGGTACAATGCACCACCAATACCAACCAATAAAATATAACTAAGCCATTCTCTCATCATCAAAGAGTCGGGACGCATAAGTTTTACCGCATTCTGCGAATTTGAGATTGTATTTGTTGCCGCAGAGATGGGCCCAAATTCATGCATCATTAAAAACATNAATAATATAAAGCCCACAAAAAGCACTGTGCCCTGGATGACATCCGTCCAAGCTATTGCTCTAATTCCCCCAAGCGTGCCATAGATGACCATAATCGTCGCAAGACTCACCACACCGTAGTTATAGGCAATATCGCCGGCAGGTCCCGCTAGACCTTGCATAGCACGCCCCATTGTCATTAATTGAGCCAGCAAATAATTGCTTAGTGCTACAATCATTACGATAGATGCCAATGTCGCTAATCCTCTAGATTGAAACCTATCCCAAATAAAATCGACTGGTGTAACAAAGTTTCTATTGCTTGCTATGGTATGAAGTTTAAAAGCAAATGTTTGATAGAACACAATTATTGCCATCATATAATGAACACTTATCAACCATGAAAAGCCAAGGCGGTAGGTTGCACCTGCTACACCAAAGACTGTATTCCCGCTGTATTGCGTGGCATAAAGGGTTAGGAATAAGACCGCAAAGCTAAACCCTCTTCCGGCAAGGTAAAAATCTTGCATAGAATCTTCTTTACGAGCTTTGCGTCCTAAGAAGCCTAACAAGAGTAATGAAGCCAAGTAGCAANCAAAGAATACCCAAGCACCTAAGCCAAAAGGCAATAAGTCGCTCATTCTTTTGTANCCTCTCTTCCCAGGCAGACCCAAGCCGTAAAGCAAGAGGTTAAAAACAAACCGCTTAGGCTTAGTAGAGCCCATATTGGAAAGCCATAGAATTGCCTGACATCTTCTTCCGGCCAATACCATGGAATGATAATGGCAAGTAAAAGNAGATAGATTACCGCAATCCAAACTTGCTTTAATCGAGCATAGTTATCCACTTGCGAACCTTAATCGATAACGANTCTCTTGATCGTCAGATGAGATGATATCCGATAGCTCCACTAAACTTTTAATGTTGTGCGCAGTTTTGAATTCGTCGACGTAAGGTAACATTTTCCTTATACCTTGAGCCTTCGGCTCAAAACCCTCATAACGTAAAAGCGGATTCAACCAAATCAATCTTTTTACCGACTTGTTGAGTCTGTCCATTTCTTTTTCAAGACCATCAGACTGATCTCGATCTAGCCCATCGGTGACTAAAATACATACCGCCCCTTGCGCTAACACACGTCGAGACCATCGGTTATTGAACTGCTTGAGGCAGTATCCAATTCGAGTTCCACCAGACCAGTCCTTTACAGATTGTGATGCGCTATCCAAAGCCAGATCGACATCCTTGCGTCGAAGATGTCTAGAAATATTTGTAAGCCTCGTGCCAAAAGTAAAACAATGAGTTCTTTCTCTATCATTAGTCACCGCATGCATGAAATGCAAAAACATACGGCTGTATTGATCCATAGAGCCGGAAATATCACAAAGTATCACGATGGGTGGATGCCTTAACTTATTAACTTTAAAAGCGAGAGGCATTGTCTCTGGCTCACGCAAAACTCCCTTTAGTGTCTTTCGCATGTCAATCTTATGACCTCGACCACTACTTCGGTAACGTCTGGTGCGCACATTGGGCATCGGCAACTTAAGTTCTTGTATTGCTTTTTTTGCTTGTGCGATTTCATCCTGCGACATTTGCTCAAAATCTTTTTCCTGCAACACCTCATCGCCGGAAAAAGTGAAGCTTGCGTCGAATTCTACTTCACTATCCCTCTCATTTTCCTGATCAAGCGGCTGGACTCCAGGTCTAATAGCATCGCTTAAACGTCTGGAAATTTGTTTGGTGTCATTGTCTTCAACACGCACAACCGGCAACATCATACTCATCATGCGCTCCATTATTTGGGGATTTTTCCAAAAAATATGGAATGCTTGATCAAAAATTTGTCTTTGATCGCTTCTCTTCACAAAATTTGAAAACAAGAGCCAGTACAGATCTTCTCTTGAGGAAAATCCAACCAACGATAATGCACGAATTGCGTCGAGAACCTCGGGAGGACCAACTGACAGACCAGCGGAGCGTAATATTCGAGANAAATTAAGAATATTTTCAGCAATGTGCCCTTCGACCACATTGTTAACCATTAAGAAGCTGCTGCAAGTTCTAGCTTTACTTGTTCTAAGATTCTGGCTGCCTCACTTCCACGAATCTTCGCGATATCATCTTGATACTTAAGTAAAGTCCCCAGAGTATGATCCACTCCCTCNCNATCAAGCACCATTTTGTCTAATTGCGTCAAAGCNTCAGCCCAATCNAGTGTTTCTGCCACCCCTGGAAGTTTAAACAAGTCTTCGTTTCTCAACTTTTGAACAAACGTTACCACCTGCTTACTCAGTTTTTCGTCAATACCAGGCAACTTCGAATGAAGAATTTTCAGTTCTCTGTCAGCATCAGGATAGTCTACCCAGTGATACAGACACCGACGTTTCAGCGCGTCGTGAATTTCTCGAGTTCGATTAGAAGTAACAATTACGATCGGTGGTTTTTCAGCAGTTATAGTTCCAATTTCCGGTATGGTGATCTGAAAATCAGCCAGAACCTCTAATAAAAACGCCTCGAATGGTTCGTCTGTCCGATCTAGCTCGTCTATCAACAAAACGGGTGCATTACCACCATCTGTCTTTAAAGCCTGCAGCAGAGGTCTCTCAATTAGAAATTGCTCAGCAAAAACGTCGCTGGATAACGATTTTTTATCCAGTTCTCCTGATACTTCGGCTAGCCTGATTTCTATCATCTGACGGGAATAATTCCACTCATAAACCGCAGAATTCAAATCTAAACCTTCGTAGCATTGCAATCGCACCAGTCTTCGATCCAACGCCGAAGACAGCACTTTCGCTATCTCTGTCTTTCCAACACCCGCTTCACCTTCTAAAAAAAGAGGCTTACCCATTTTAAGAGATAAAAAGAGAGTAGTGGCGAGCGCGCGATCGGCGACATAGCCGAACCTTGCCAACAACGAGGATACTTCATCTATACTCGAGGGAATATCTGCTTCCATCTAACTAACTACAAGCCTGGACCGCTCGTTTGGTCATGACTTTTACTAAGTGAGCACGATATTCTGCGCTTGCATGGATGTCAGAATTCATTTTCTCAACAGGNAGATTAACTCCGTCTACCGAATCTGGTGAAAAATTCTCAATTAAAGCCTCTTCAAGTCTCAGACCGCGATGCGCACAAGATGTCGCTCCCGTTACACCAATTCGCACTCCATCCGCCGACTTTACTAAAAAGACACCGACGATGGCATAACGCGAAGCCGGATTCTCAAATTTCATATAAGCAGCAGTAGTGGCTTTCGGAAATTTAATTGAAGTAATTATCTCATCATCATCTAGAGCCGTTTCAAACATGCCTGTAAAAAAGTCGTCACCCGAAAGCTCTCGCTTATTCGTGACGATTTTAGCACCCAACGCAATCACCGCTGCTGGGTAATCCGCAGCCGGATCATTATTCGCTATAGAGCCGCCGATTGTGCCCCGATTCCGAACCGCAGGATCTCCTATGTTTCCTGCTAGCTTAGCAAGCGCAGGGATCGCTTTTTTTACTTCATTAGACGACGCTACTGTCGCGTGTGTAACCATAGCGCCTATCGTTACCGAATTTTCGTCTGAACTAATACCCCTAAGTTCTTTAATCCCGCCAAGGTCTATTAGATCGCTTGGACCCGCCAAGCGATGTTTCATTGTCGGCAGCATCGTCTGACCACCGGCGAGAAATTTTCCATCCTCAGCGCCCTTCATAAGTTTAACCGCTTCATCTACGCTATCTACTTTTTCATATGAAAAATTATACATGGTTCATTCCTCGTTGATTTCTATGACGCTGCTTGCGCCGCTCGCCAAACGTTTTCCGGAGTGGCTGGCATGTCAATATGTTTGATACCTAGCGCATTTGTAATTGCATTAATGACTGCAGGCGGAGCTCCAATAGCTCCAGCCTCTCCGCAGCCCTTCACCCCAAGGGGATTGTCTGGCGGATTAGTTGGCGCATAGTCAACATCAAAACTAGGGACATTGTCCGCTCGTGGCATTGCATAATCCATATATGAGGCTGTGACAAGCTGTCCATCAGAATCATACTGGCAACCCTCAAGCAAAGCCTGTCCAACTCCATGGACAATACCTCCATGAACCTGTCCTTCGACTATCATAGGGTTTATTAACCTTCCAAAATCATCCACCGCTGAGTACTTGATTATTTCCACCACACCAGTGTCAGGATCTACCTCAACCTCACAAACATGAGTACCAGCAGGGAAAGAGAAATTGAGGGGATCGAAGAATGCATTCTCATCAAATCCTGGTTCCAATCCCTCTGGATAAGAGTGGGGGACATAGGCATTAAAGGCGACTTCTGCAATGTTCATTGATTTGTCTGTACCTGTCACAGAAAAATTTCCTTCCGCAAATTCGATGTCACCCTCTGCGGCCTCCAAAGCGTGAGCCGCAATTTTTTTCCCTTTTTCAATAAGTTTTTCGCAAGCTTTAGCAATTGCCACGCCACCTACAGCTAAAGAACGAGAGCCGTAAGTCCCCATCCCAAATTGAGTTTTAGCAGTATCTCCGTGAATAATTTCGATATTTTCAAGCGGAACGCCAAGCTGCTCTGTTACCAACTGCGCAAAAGTAGTCTCATGTCCTTGACCATGCGAATGCGTTCCCGTAAATACTTGCACATTCCCAGTAGGGTTGAATCGCACTTGAGCGCTTTCCCATAAACCAACGCCGGCGCCCAGCTGACCTACAGCTGCAGAGGGAGCTATCCCGCAAGCTTCGACATAGGAAGACAATCCTATTCCGCGTCGTTTACCTCGAGATTTCGCCTCCTCTGCTCTCGCACTAAAACCTTCATAGTCAGCTAGATTCAAGGCCTTATCTAATGCCGCTGGGTAATCTCCTGAGTCATAACACTGAACCACCGGAGTTTGATATGGGAAGGCTTCAACTGGAATGAAGTTTCGTCTCCGTATCTCTGCCGGGTCAAGATTCATTTCTTCTGCACAAACATCAACTAAGCGCTCCAGTAGATAGGTAGCTTCTGGTCTCCCTGCGCCGCGCGCAGCATCAACCGGCGCAGTATTTGTAAATACGGCCTTCACCTCAGAATAAATTAAAGGGGTAGAGTACTGCCCTGCAAGCAAAAATGCGTACAGATAACTAGGAACCATTGTTGCAAATGTGGATAAATAAGCACCCAAATTAGCGGTCGTCTTGACGCGCATAGCTAAGAATTTACCCTGCTCATCCAGAGCCATTTCGGCAAAAGCCACATGATCTCGCCCGTGAGCGTCCGCCATGAATGCCTCGGTTCTGTCAGAGGTCCATTTAACTGGTCTGTTAATTTTACGACAAGCCCAACCTACAACTAACTCCTCTGCATAAACAAATATTTTTACACCAAAACCACCACCTACATCTGGACCAACCACTCGCAACTTATGCTCAGGGGCAAGCTGATTAAAAGCAGACAGAACTAAGCGATGGACATGCGGATTCTGTGTGGTGAGATGTAAAGTGATTTCTTCGGTTCCGGAATTAAAATCTCCAACAGCAGCCCTAGGCTCCATTGGATTGGTAACCATTCGGTTGTTTACTAATTCCAATGATGCAATCTTATGAGCAGAGCTAAAAGCATCATTAACCGCCTCTTTTTCTCCAAAGGGCCAGTTGTAACAAATATTATTCGGTGCTTCAGCATGGATTTGTTGTTGAGCATCGTCAGAAGCAGTAGCTGTATCGGTTACCGCAGCAAGTATGCCATAGTCGACCTCCACTTTTTCCGCCGCATCCTTAGCTTGATCCAAAGTTTCTGCGATCACCACCGCCACATGGTCTCCAACATAATTTACCTTTCCTTGAGCGAGTGCGGGATGCGCTGGAGCTTTATGCGGTTCGCCATCATCCCCTGTGACATTAACCCCACAAATAAGCGGTCCTATCCCGTCTGCCGCCAAATCGTCGCCAGTAAAAACTGCAATAACTCCATCGGATGAAGAAGCAACTGACGTGTCTATGCTATTTATCGTCGCGTGAGCATGCGGCGATCGAACAAAGTAAGCATAAGTTTGTCCTACTACATTAACATCGTCTGTATAGTTACCTTTTCCTGTGAGGAAACGAATATCCTCTTTGCGACGCACGCTTGCGCCGATTCCATTCTCTATCATTTTACTGAGCCCCCATATTTTTCGCACCAGCCTGAATAGCTTTCACGATATTGTGGTAGCCCGTGCATCGACAGATATTACCCTCCAGTTCTTTTCTGACAGTAGCCTCATCCACATCACTTCCATTTCTATTCACTATATCCACGCCACTCATCACCATACCGGGCGTACAAAATCCGCACTGTAAACCGTGGTTATCCTTGAACGCCTGCTGCATAGGATGCAATCCTTGATCGCTTGCCAAACCCTCTATTGTGGTTACCTCACACCCCTCTGCTTGAATAGCCAACATTGTGCATGATTTAACAGAAACACCATCCACATGGATAACGCAGGCTCCACATTGACTAGTGTCGCAACCAACATGTGTTCCCGTAAGTTTAAGATGTTCTCTTAGGAATTGAACCAAAAGTGTTCTTTCTTCGATTTCTCCGCTAACCGGTTTCCCGTTTACGTTAAGTGAAATAGTTAACATGATTTCTCTCCCTCAATCTTTAAGTGGCATCGCTCCAGCCACTAATTGTTTCAAACTCTTATTGTCATAAGTCGTTTTCATTAGTTTCAAAAATTGATTGCCCCAGATCAAAAGCTACCTTCTGAACTAAGCAGTTCATTGAAATTTCCAAAAAATTCATCAGACATTTTTTTTGCAGTCCCATCAATTAATCGTGCTCCAAGTTGAGCCAGCTTACCTCCCACACTTGCTTGCACATTGTAAACCAGAATTGTTTCAATACCATCTTCTGTTAAATCAACTTTCGCAGACCCTTTTGCAAACCCAGCAACTCCACCTTGCCCCTCTCCCTTGATGGTATAGCCGTGAGGCGCTTTTATGTCTGCGAGCTCAACTTTAAATTTGAACTTCGCCTTTACAGGCCCTACTTTTGTTGTAATTCGTGCTTCAAAAATATTATCGCCAACTGCCTCAAAAGACTCACATCCCGGCATGGATTGTTTTAATATTTCAGTATTGTTGAGAGCTGCCCAGACTTTTTCTCTAGTCGCTGCTATTCTCTGTTCAGAAATCATTTCCATCTTTTTTTCCTACTAACGGCGGTTAACCAACTTTATATTGGTGCCTNTCGAGTTTACTTACCAACCAACNGCACCGCCATCTTTTCTGTGATCTGAACCGCCTCGGTATATACCGTTTACAGGATGATCTTCCTCAATACTTTCTGGAGTGTAAGTCGGTACAGGCAAATTTGGATCTCTTGTAAACAAAATACCCTGATATCCACCCACTGCGCCTCCATTGACTGATCTCACCTGATGCCCCTTTGCCTCGAGTGACCGACCAACCAAGNTATAGAGGTTATGCTCAAGCGAGAGTCGATTGCTATTTTGACTGTGCGTAAATCTGGCCGCATCTGTTGTCATTTGTAAATTCATTCCATGGTCGATTACGTTTACCATGTGCTGTGCATGTGTCTCAGGCTGCACAGCACCGCCCATATTGCCGAAAGTCATGAGAGGCTCTCCATTTCGCATGACAAAACCCGCGATGATTGAATGNAAAGGTCTCTTCCGAGGTTCAACGACATTAGGAGAGTCGGCGTCAAGAGAAAATGCGACTCCACGATTATGAAGCACCATCCCGTAGGGTGGGATCGTGACGCCAGATCCGTATACCGAAAATATACTGTGTATAAAAGAAACCATGTTGCCCCAACGGTCTGCTGTTGTAAGGTAAATCGTTCCTCCATCCAAACCCCCTTTTACAGAAGGTTCCGATGCACGATCCATGTCTATCCGGCTACATAAATTCTCAGCATAGGATTTATCTAGTAATTTTTCTAATGGGACATCTACAAAAAGTGGATCGCCGTTATATGCCTGAAGGTCTGAGTAAGCTAATTTTTTTGCCTCGACCATCAAATGCCAGTAGTCAGGATTTGAAGGTCCAAGAGTGGTAAGATTTAAGCCATGATATGGGGCGCAAACCTCGAGTATGTTTAACATTTCTAGCCCAGCCCAGCCCTGTCCGGGCGGTGGTAACTGGAATATGTCGAAACCATGGTAATTTGTTGAAATTGGCTCCACCCACTCCGACTCGAATTCGGCAAGATCAGCATGAGTCATAACGCCACCACCTTTCTGAACGCGAGCAATCAAAGCATCGCCGATAGGCCCCCTATAAAAAGCGTCTCGACCATCTTTTTGAATCAAACGAAGTGCTCTTGCTAAATCTGGGTTTCGTAGGATTTTATATAAATCAGGGGCCTTGCCATTCTCCAGAAAAACTTCAGAAGAGTAGTCATCGTTCTGCAATCTTTGCTCAGAGGAAACTAAATCTCTGTGCCGTCGTTCGCCCTGACCCCAACCCTCTTCGGCGATTCGTGCAGCTCGCTCAAAAGTTTCTTGGAAACCCAGTGTGCCAAATCGAGAGAGGAGTGCATCGTAGCCTGAAATCGCTCCTGGTACGGTTGCCGCATTAACACCGGAACCAGGAACAGAATCAAGGCCAAGATCATTTTTAAAAAACTCGGGAGTCCATCCNGCTGGNGCCCAACCCGCCGAGTTCAAAGCATAAAGCTTATTTTCTTGAGCGACATAAACTAATGCAAACAGGTCCCCGGCTATCCCAGTATCATTTTGAGACGTCACATCAAGAACGGCTCCTGCAGCAACTGCAGCATCAACCGCATTCCCACCCGCTTGTAATATTTCTAAACCGGCTTGAGCCGCTAATGTATCACTTGTTGCCACAATTCCATGACGCGCAATTACTTCAGAACGCCCTTGGCCTAACCACCCTTGAGCCCTTGAACCAGCGGCGGCTACCACATTAGCAGCGGGTGTGGGTGATTCTTCAGTCGGGATACCAAATGGATTTGCAGACTGCGCGGCTACAAAATTGCTCGCAAAAAAAATAGTCGTCGAAACGATTTGAGAAGACAACAATGCTATTTTCATTTTCTTTTTTTACCTTATAGGGAAAGTAATTTAATTTCAGGAAAATCTGAGGCTAATGTTCCCTTGCTAAATGCTGCGCCAACAAGTCTTTGCCGTAGTCATTCCCATTTGGAGTCCTTACAACCGTATGAATGTGATCCCTGGTTGGCACTCCAGCTGGATTTTTATGAAGAGTACCAACCGGCCCTTGGTGATCAAATTCTATAAGAATAACTGGACTATGTATCCGATAGTAAAAAACAGAGTCATCCTCCGACTCACCAACCCAAGCAAAGTAAGTATCATCCAAATATTGCCCTACCTCTTCCATTGTTATTTCCGCATGAGGGTCTCTTAAGGCCCCGACAAATGAGCGGATTACGTTTAAAAGATAAAGTCTCTGCTGACTGGTCAAATCGCTGCCTTTTATCCCCTCGTAATTCAGAACTAAATTGTCTTGATTGGCAGCCGCAACCTGGTTATTTCTTACCTTACTAGCACTGATAGTTGCCCTTTGCTTTTGCTCAGAATCAAGGGACTGCATTAACGTGAGGCCAGTATTCTGCTCCTCTTGCAAAATATGATTACCCAGATACATTCCTGCATCAGCGTAAACCGGTTCACCGCCCCAAAAAGCGGGCGTCATTACAACTTGATCTCCCAGCACAAAATAATTAATCACTAAATGATGACCATCAAGTTGAAAGCCCCAGGGATTTTCAGACGATGGAATTCCCATCATCGTGATATAGTACTTTTCAGTGCCATACCTTATTGGTTCACCATTAATTTCGAAAAGCGTTTGCTCAGTTTTCATTATGTTTTGAGTTTGCTCCAGTCCCTCGGCGCTCAATGCAACNGCTAAAAGATTCCAAGCAGATTCTTTCTGAACTTCAGTCATCTCCTCAAGGCTTATCCCTCTTCGTGGAAAAATTCCCACATCAACATTTGACCAGTCCCGCCACTCTGGATCGGTAATCGCAAAATGTGCCCTAGAAAGATCCGCTGTNCTGAGCGTCGCTAAGAATCCATCAGCCGCCTCCTTAATTTGAGCGGTTGACGCTCCCGTAGATTTAATCGGAAACAANCCTTTGATGATNCCGTCCGATGTGGTCAATCCNTGGAAGGGCTGTCCAAGGGCTCTTGCAGCACCGGCAGAAAAATTCCCTTTNTGTTCAAGCAAGTTTGATGGATATTGTGACTGAGAATATGAATCAGTCCCGGCGAAAATAATCGCTACCAATACGGTTAAAAGTTTAATTCCAATCTGCTGAAGTCTCATAATTATGTCTCAAATACGCTCTTTTGTTTTTATACGCATGAACTTAGAAGGCTAACTGGTCGCAAACAACTCTGCAACATGAACTTAAGCAACTATTCNTTCATAACTAACCTCAATTTCTCCGGATCTCGCCATACACCACTTTGAAGTCTCCAAACATAGACTATCGCGATGGCGAAAATCATCGCGCAGAATGTCAACCATGAGACTTGAGGCCCGAATTGCCAAACCAGTATCACATAATATTGAGCAATCAACATTGCCCAGTGGAGTCCCACAGAGGTATACATTAGCCAACGAGTATCACCAGCTCCTCGCAAAACACCTCCGGAAATAATGATAATAGCGTCTGCCATTACATAGCTTGAGAGACCAATCATCATAAAAGCTGACAAGCTACGAATTTCTGAAAAATCTCCTTCTGGGGGTGAAAAAACCTCAACCAATGGAAACCGAAAGCTGATATAAAGTATTGCAAGGATTGCGGAGTAAAAAATTCCAAGGAAGAAAGCTGCTGACATAACCTCATCTGTCCGAGCCATGTCGTTGGCACCAACAAATCGTCCGATCAGACTAATCACGCCAATATTTAGCCCNATCATAGGAACAAACGATAGTAGATCCCAGTTAAACACGATCGCAGCTGAGGCGCCCTCCACTACACCGTATCCCTGAAACATTAGCAGAAAAAGATTAAAAGCAGCTACGTTAAGAAATAACTCAAGTCCCGAGGGAAACCCNAGCCTCCAAAAACGGCGAAGAACGCCCCAATCNATATGGAACGAGTTCATAACAAAAAATTTAACGCGATGTTCTCTTTCAAAATAAAAGAGAAAAAAGAGCAAACAAGCGAAAAAACTTGCGATTATCGTCGATATNCCCGCTCCTACAATACCAAGTTCTGGTANTCCCAACTTCCCAAAGACCATCACGTAACATAAGGGAACATTGAAGACCAAACCGCAAACATCACAAATCATTACNACTCGAGTCCGACCAATACCCGCAAAGTAAGAAGACAAACANGTTTTAGNTAAGGTAACGATTACTCCGAGCATCAAGATGGTATAGTACGTTTTTTCCAATTCAACTTGGGCAGAGTCATGCCCTACATTTTCAAAAATGCCAGATACTAGATAGGTTATTAACACCAAGGCGGGTGAGCACATTACTGTTATTACTATCCCCTGAGTAACAACTTTTGAACACTTCCCAAGCTCACCCGCTCCCAAATACTGTGCAGTGAGTGCATTCGCATAAGATAGAAGTCCAGTAAAGAAGCAGAATGAAAAAAAAGCCGCCACTCCGCCTCCTAAAGCAGCTGCCATGTGAACAGAGTCAATTTGCGACATAAAGTAGCGATCTGTAAAAATCATGACCGCAAATGTGCCCTGAGAAACGACCATCGGCAGAGCTATTCGTGCCAACTCAAATAAGGTATCTTTTCTAAGCTGAAATCTTGATAAAACCATAAACAAAAATCTATCGCCAAATCGACGACTTGGTTAACTTATAAGTCCTTAATTTTATTTTTTTTTGCGAATGAACGACTCTCGCGCTTTCTTGAAGTCTTCTCCCTCAGTCGTCAAGGCGTTTTGATCCCCATCCATGTGCATTATGCCAGAATTAGCCAACTGAATTGCATTTATGCTGCGTTTTATCATTTGTGCTGCCATGGCGGGTCTATCAGCATAAAAGTTAGCGAGCTCGATCACTCTCGAGCCCAAAGATTTTTCATCAACAACCTCATCGACGAAACCCCAAGTAAGGAGGTCTTCAGCCTTTTCTAATTCTCCCCCCATTAACA
Source organism: Gammaproteobacteria bacterium (assembly GCA_002727755.1). Classification (GTDB taxonomy): domain Bacteria; phylum Pseudomonadota; class Gammaproteobacteria; order Pseudomonadales; family Pseudohongiellaceae; genus UBA9145. Next base: position 26,935 of record PBXX01000081.1, read on the forward strand.
ATCGCTTGGCGATGGCAGGCCCGACGAGGTTATAACATAAAGGTAGGGCTCCCCAACTAAGATTCATGCCGAGTTTAACTTCAGGATAGCCAAGGACAGCATTATGGGAGGCAACACGGAAATCGCAGGCTGAGGGAATACAAGCACCTCCACCAGCCGCTGCTCCGTGCAAACAAGCAATGGTAACTTGATTGATACCAAGAATGGCATTAATCAACTCTCTACCAATCTGAGTCATTCGAGTCCTCAGAAGTGGATCACCGGACTCACCAATTTTCCATCGCTCTTCGTCCTTCAGATCAGCCCCCACGCAAAAATTTGTACCCTGGCCTTTTATGATGACTACCCGAGTCTCAGTATCGTATTTAAACGAATTCGCAGCCTCTATGATTTCCCGCATGAGAGACAAACTTAGCGCGTTACCACAATCTGGCCTGTTTAGAATTAAGGCTGCAACCTTTTCATTCTTTTCGATTTTTAAATTTTCGTATGACATGGAATTAAACTTGGTTAGCTATTTTTCTTAGGGGTTGTCTTTTCCGATAAGTAAGGCTGCGCCATAACCATTCAGCAGGACCAAACCGATACCTCTTTAACCAGGCTACGCTGTATATTAATTGAAGAATCCAGATACCGAAAACAATAATGTAAATTTCAAATCGCTGCAGTTTACCCCACAACCCAAAACCAAAGCCCAGAAAAATTATATTGCAAATAATAGTTTGGCTAAGATAGTTAGTTAGAGCCATCTGACCTACGCATGAAAGAGCCTGAAGTAGCTTAGAGAAAAGCTTCATCTTACAACAAATCATAACCACGCCAATGTAGCCCACCGCCATCGCAAGTCGACCGATATCATAAGTTGGTCTCAATGTCGGCGCCCAAGAGGGTTCAAAACCTCCAGTTACATAGGTAATTATCTCCCAAGAATTGACGATCAATCCGACACCAAACCCCAAGCTTGTAGCTATTATGTAAAAACTTAGATCGCGTGACGCATCAAAGATATTCCACTTCATGAAAGCCATCCCAAGGAGCATCATCGCGGCGGCATCCCAAAACGCGCTGAAAAGAAAAATTACCGTTTGAAATACGATATTGATCTGGGCAGTAAAAATGAAATTTTCAATATAGCCTTTATCACGGATATTTGTCTCAATAGCAATTTGTTCTGGTGTCGCTAGCTGCGCTTGCAGGTATGAATCCCAATTTTCCAAAGTTTGATTTTGCGCATCTGAAAGTTCCACTCCATTTGGAATGGCAAGAACTTCTTGATAAGCAGTAAACATAGATTCCGTAGTAAAATATGAAGCCGCATGAAGCAAACCAATAAACACAAAGAGTGCTAAAGAACAAAGTGCTAATTTATTTGCAGATAAATCTTTAAAAAAATATAAGAAAAGACCAGTCACACCGTAAGCGTAGAGTATGTCTCCAACCCACAGCAATACGTATGCGTTGATTAGTCCGAAACCGATTAGAATAAAGGTACGTCGATAATAAAGTGATTTTAACGTTCTTTTGTCAACATTAGACTTTTCGAAAAAAATAAGAAACCCGGCACCAAACAACATAGAGAATATTGCTCGGAAAGCGCCCTCTGCCCAAATATCGACAAACATAGCTACAGCCAGATTTAGCCCAGAGATGTCATTATTGACCGATGGATCGTAGTAAGCCGCAAGAGGGCCAGAGAAAGCTATTATATTGAGCAATAGAATCCCCAAGAGAGCAAATCCTCGAAGAGTATCGATGGATCCTATTCTTTCTGATTGGGTGACTGGCTGACTGTTCGATGGTGTAATCTCGCAACTACGATCATTTGCGGAATAGTTCATCCTCACAGAATAAGTTTTTCGCGCTCTGTTATCAACGATATCCCGCGAATAAACATCAAGGGTTTTCAAATTATAAAACTCTATATGGACTCATAATCTAAGTGCGTTTAAGCTTGACTAATCCTGTTCTATTTAAGAAAAACTGTATGAAGAAATTTATATTGCTTCTAACTTTAATCTCAGGTTGTTCTCCAGACACTGAGAAGCAAACTTCTACCAATCAGAATTGGGATACCTACCTCGGGGACCCTGGCAGATCTCATTATTCCCATTTATCGGAAATCACACGAGAAAATGTGGGGCAGTTAGCTCTTGCCTGGACATATGACTCAGGAGAAATGCGAGAAGGTAATTCAACGATGTACACGAGTCCGCTGATCATCGACGGAGTACTGTATGGTTTATCACCAAAACTTGTTGCGTTTGCTTTAGACGCCGCAACAGGAGAGGAACTCTGGCGCTCAAACTATGTTGGTCCAGGCGCAGCTCAGAGAGGCCTGATGTGGTGGGAAAACGGCTCAGATAGGCGGGTAATATACCCTGCTGGAAGCGAATTAATTGCTCTGAACGCAGACACCGGGCAACCAATTAGAACCTTTGGGGTAAATGGAAGCATAAATCTCAAACCCGAGGACAAAGAGGTTCCATTCTTTACCAGTGTTCCAGGAGTAGTTTTTGAGGACAAGCTTATTCTAGGTTTCTCAACAGCTGAGAGTGCAAACTCTCAGGCAGGCATGATTAGAGCATTTGATGCTCGCACAGGCGCAGAAGTTTGGCGGTTTAATAGTCTGCCTCGGGAAGGTGGGCTCGGGTCAGACACCTGGCAGGAGGGATCACTCGAGGATTCTGGAGGCGCAAATAATTGGACCGGAATGGCACTTGATGAGCAGCGTGGCATGTTATTCGTTCCCACCGGATCTGCCACACCGGATTTTTATGGGGCCTCAAGAACGGGAGACAATTTATTTGCAAATAGCCTAATAGCGCTTGATGCAAGGACGGGCGATTATCGTTGGCACTATCAAACCGTTCGACATGATTTGTGGGATAGAGACTTACCCTCTCCCCCAACCTTGGTTCAGTTAGAGAGAAATGGTGTACTAATCGATGCGGTCGCTCTGACCACAAAATCGGGCCACCTGTTCCTCTTCGACAGAGACACTGGTGAATCTTTATATGAAATTTATGAAGAGGAAGGGTTACCAAGTTCTTTGCCGGGTGAAGTGGTTTCTCCAACGCAGCCGGTCTCTTCCGTCGCATTTACCAGACAAAAATTTGAACTCACTACGCGTAATCAACAGTCTATTGATTATGTATCACAGTTAATTGAACCTCTCGATCAGAGACCATGGGCTCCTCCAACCACCGCGGGTGTTCTCTTCTATCCTGCGTATGACGGCGGGGCCGAATGGGGTGGATCAGCATACTTACCGGGTGACCACAAACTAATTTTAAACGCGCAGGAGATTGGCGGCATTTTAAGGGTCTATGAAAGGCCTCCGGGTTTTGCGACGGGTCTTTATTCTGAAAATTGCGGGGCTTGTCATGGCGCCGATAGAACGGGAACAGACAGGGGGCCGAGTCTTTTAGACATAGCTNCACGAATTTCATCTGCACAAATNAATAGTATAGTTCGTGAAGGAAGAGGGAACATGCCTGGCTTTGAATACTTGGAAAGCTTTGAGAGAAGTGCAATCGTGGGCTACCTTCGGAATCCTGATATGGAGGACCTTCAAGACCCTACTCAAGAAGTCGACTATGCCTTCGCAGGTTACCTTAGGGTAAGAGACCAGGACGGTCTGCCTGGAAATAGTCCACCTTGGGGAACGCTCAATTCGATCGACTTAGCATCCGGAGAAATAGACTGGCAAGTAAATTTTGGGAATTATCCAAGCCATCCTGATTTAAACTGGGGCGCTGAAAGTTATGGCGGGCCAGTAGTCACAGAGTCTGGTTTAATTTTTATTGCAGCCACACCTGATAAGATGTTTCGCGTCTATGATGTCAAAGACGGCTCTATCTTATGGGAATACGAACTATCAGCTGCGGGTTTTGCAACACCAGCTATGTACAGTATTGATGGTAAACAGTATGTCGTTATAGCAGCGGGAGGCGGACGAATGGGACCTCCGTCAGGATCTCAATATTTTGCTTTCAGTTTACCCAAGCTTAACTAGGTCTTCTATAATAAAGAGGAACTAGTGTTAGTATGAATTTTTAATCTCGTCCCTACTATTCCTNAGCTGTATTACCTTGACCAGCTGGGTAGCCATGTATCGTCTTCTTCGCCGTTTGCTTCTTGTTTTCTCGCACCGCTGAGCATCAAGGGCATGGCGTAATTGGCTTCGTGGCAAGCATACTCATACACATCGTCATTGGTAAGTTGCATCTCAACGACAGCAGTAAATTTATCTTCAAACATCTCCAGATCTTCAACAGTCCACTCATACTCTAAGCGTTGTTCATCGAGACGCGTAAACCTCTCGGTTAGAACCATGTTTTCGCCAGTACCACTGAATCGGCTCAAATGTGTGAAATTTTTTGTGGTCACAACAAAAGTATTACCGTCCCAAAAACCCTTTGAGTCACCCTTCCACAAGCGCATATCCTCAGGCAAATCAGGAGCATTGTTTTCTGTTGGAATTATCCGATGGTCGTTTACCATTTCAACCATGATTGCGACATGATCTTTTGTTTGAACTAACTTCATAATATTGTTGTAAGCACCAGAACGCATTGGAGGACCCGCATTAAATCCGAGAATGCAGCGGTCATATAAGTTACGATCCTCTGGCCCCTCTGGCGAACGACTTTGCAACGCCCGAAAGTAGGCTGCAGTCTCTCTACCCCTCACTGTCATTGCCGGCATACGTCCATTTTCTGGATAAATTAATTGAGAAGTTCGCATTGTAGTCGTCATGCGAGTGCCTTGATCCAAGTAAAATTGGTTGTATCCAACATCTAGATCTTGCTGATCATACTCGCCGTCGAAATCAGCAGAGGCACGTGCCTGTCGACCCGCTATGACCGCGGCTTCAAACTCCTCCACTTCTTCGGGTGTAAGAAATTCTTTTTCGGAGAAGGACGCAGGACGTTGAAAAGGAGTCACTGTTCTAAAATCCCAGTTACCCTGAAGACTGGGTTTACCCCACTTAGTCATGGGAACATCTCCGAAACATCCCCAAGACACTAGCAGTGAAAACAGACTTACACTTAATGAAGTTAATCTCCTCATGAAAATTTCCTCGTCATCAAATTCCTATCTTAAATGTTTCCTAGAAGGCTCCCATCTAAAGCCTTCGGCCCATCGTAGCCTTTACGTAAATGGTCGTAGAGAAGGTCCTCGCCAAACTCAACGCACTTATACTCTAATAATCGAGCTCCATCTTCCATTCTTCGATACAGCGGTATCTTTATTTTCCATGGCCTACTGAATACATCAGGATCGTCAATAGTTGCCTCGTATTGCATGTGATTTTCATCAATGAGTGTGTAACGCTCTTCCACCACAAGATTTGGTCCATGATAATTTCCAGACGCATCCAACCAAGTATCTGGAACCTGCTTTGTCACGTTTACGACCAACGTCTCGCCTTCCCAGTGACCTAGAGAATAACCCATCCATGAGGGTAATGGGGCCTCTGTTCCTGGCCGATCCATAAAAATGGTACGACTGTTACTGCCGAATTCGTAGGCTACAAATATTTCGGTATCTGTCTGCAGGATCTGAAATGGCCAAGGCATATAGGTTGACCGAGGAACGCCTGGGATGTAGCACTTTGCTACCGGATCTAAATTCGTCCAGTCAGATCGATTCTGATCTCTTTTTTCGAGGGCCTCGGGTAAGTAGGGAATCTCACCGCCCTCCACCACACTCATGCCTGCGGGAATTCCTCCNAGNGCACCTAGTATATTAGTAACCGGCATTTTGCTCGCGGTGTGACCCTCCAAATTCCAACTCGCTGTATTCATAGTCTGCCAAATTCCGCTCAAATCAGGTGGGTCTGAGCTTATAACAGGCGCTGCTATGCTAGGTTCTGAACTTTGCTCTTGGGTGCACCCTAGCACTGAGATAACAGTCAAAGACACCATGCTTGCAAACAGAGATTTTCGCAGTCTTATCACCTTAATTGCCTCGGTTATTGGTCATCATCTTCAGGGAAACCACCCGGCGGCGCACCCACACCGGAGGAGCCCATAAAAATACTCCGACCATCGGGAAAAGTAATGTCGCGACCACTTCCACGGCATTTTGGAATACAGTCGGGGTCTTTACTTTGATATCCCCGAACTAAAATTTCCGTGCCAATTTGAAGAATTTTATCTGTCAGCCCCTGACGGAGAAGCGTATTTGGCGTTCCTCCTTCTAACATCCATTCCTCAGTCGTTCCATCATCAAGAGTGGCGGTCATATGTAACCAACTGTGAGGATTAACCCATTCCATTCGAGTGATTTCTCCTCTAAGTCTAATTGGTTTATCGATGTCAAATTCTGACGAGAAAGCGTGGTGTCCTTTAGTCGGAGATTGAAGCCAAATTATCGCTCCAATTAAAGTAGCCAAGCCAAAGAATTGTCTCATTGCTAGTGCGTCCTTTAATCTCAATTTCTTTAAAGTTTGCCCCATAACCAACCTATTTTCCACAAATAATTCTTTTCAGTGATGAAATGTTTTCACCTTGAGCGTATAGTCATTTGGCGGTAAATAATTTGTCGTCGATCAAACCGTAAACACACAGAGGAAAGCAAACAATGAATAATGACCTCTATTCAAAAAAAGGTGCTAAAAGACAAGTTTTACTGACAATTTCAGTATTTGCACTATCGGTTGTTGGCTATGCGCAAGAGGTGGTTAACACGGTTACACATCGTCTTGAGCAGGTTGCAGATGGAGTATATTTCGCCACAGGGACTGGCGATATTTACACTATGAGCAATGCGCTTATCATTGAAAGAGATGACGATATTGTAATTGTCGACTCCCATATTACTCCGGCTGCAGGAAGAGCGCTTTTAGACTCAATAAGAGTAGTGAGCGATAAACCTGTCACAACGATGATAAATTCACACTTTCATTATGACCACTCCAATGGAACTCCAGCCTTTGGCGAAGAATTAGAGATAATAGGTCACGAGGTCACTTACGAGAAACTGACAGGTGATCCAGAAAATGAGCATACCTATCAGTCCTCGCTTCGCAGATTCGATAGCACAGTAGCCAGGCTTGAAGACGAACTAGCAGGCACCACAGACTCCGACGAGAGACGCCAAATTCAAAACCAATTAGAGTACTGGAAGCGTCATGTGGAAGCACAATCAGAGATAATTTTCACACCCCCAACGCAAACATTGAGAGACAAGATGACTCTCTATCGTGGAGGCAGGGAAATTCAGTTATATTATTTTGGTCGCGCGCATACAGGTGGCGATTTAGCAATCTATCTTCCAGAAGAGAAAATTGTTTTTACGGGAGACATGATGCTCGGNGGAATTTCCTACATGGGTGATGGATATGTCTCAGAATGGGCAGATACCCTACAAGGCCTCAAAGGACTCGACATTGAATTAATCCTACCTGGNCATGGACCTAGGATAACNGATGTCGAACGGATATCTTATGTTCAAGCCTACTATACAGANCTTACNGAAGAAATTAGAAGGCTNAAAGATCTGGGGTATTCAGCCGAGGAGGCAGCAGCACGTGCAGACCTCAGNCAGCACGAACAAACATTAGGTGTTCGCCAACTNGGTGCTAACTTCGAAGCAGTAAAAAGAATGTATGATATNTGGGATGGTCTAATTCAGTGANTGAGTGGGTGTCTAATATGATAATTNCAATAAGAAGAATCGGTACTATATTGTGCTTACTAAGCATTGTCGGCTGCAGCCAAGATGAAGCTGCAGAGTCGGAAATTGTTGATAACGCGGGGACTATTGAGCGGATAGATCCAAGACTTGATGCTTTGGTTCCACTTGATGCTAATATCCAGAAACTGGCTAGCGGCTTCACCTTCACAGAAGGACCTGTTTGGGATAAAGGAACGGATGTGCTTTATTTTAGCGATGTGCGGGATAATACTATTTACTCTTGGAGTGAAGACGAAGGGGTTAGCGTTTTTATCCAGCCGGTTTTTGCGGAAGAAACAGACCATCCATCAGTCGGCTCTAACGGCCTTACTCTTGACAGCGAAGGTCGATTGATTCTGATGGAGCATGGCTACAGACGGGTCTCACGCCTTGAAGCCAATGGGGAGCGGACAACCTTAGTTGATAACTATCGTGGAAACCGCTTAAACAGTCCGAACGACGTTGCTTGGCATACAAACGGATGGTTGTATTTTACTGATCCACCCTACGGAATGGCAGGGCTAGAAAATGATCCGGCCAGGGAACTAGACTATAACGGAATTTACCGATTGAGCCCCGAAGGGGAAATACAACTTCTTGAACGAAACCAAACACGACCCAACGGGCTTGTCTTTTCTCCAGATGAGGAAACGCTATATGTAGCTAATTCCGATGCAGAAAATAAAGTTTGGTATGCCTATACCGTTATTCATGGAATCATAGGAAATCCCCGCATATTCTATGATGTAAATGATCAGTCTGGCGAAGGTGCAGCAGACGGAATGAAGGTAGATATAGAGGGAAATATTTTCGCAACAGGTCCCGGTGGAGTATGGGTTTTTGATCCGGATGGAACCCATCTTGGAACCATTAAGCCTAGTGAAGTACCAGCTAACGTTGCCTGGGGAGATGATGGATCAACCCTATATATGACNGCTCGAACTGGNTTATATCGAGTAAGGTTAAGTACTAGCGGAGAAATTCCTTAATTTCTTTTAGGAAAATAGTGAAACTAAAAACGAAATCGTTTAAGGTCTTGCCGATTTAGTTGGACCTATTAAGTGGAGAGATGAATGAAATTAAAAGTCTTTAAGGTTTTTATTGCTGGCTTACTTGTCGGCGCAGCTGGTAAATATGCAAACGGTCAATCCATCGAAGATGTCGTTCTTAATGTCTATAAAGAGCCTACTTGTGGTTGTTGCAACGGCTGGATAGAGCATATGAATGACAATGGGTACTCAACAGCCTTTCATCACCCGACTAATATACAAAAGCTTAAGGACGAATTTGGTTTAAAGAACGAGTGGAGATCCTGTCATACAGCGGTGCACAAAGATGGATTTTACTTCGAAGGACACATCCCTGAAAAATTTATNNCGCAATTTCTTTCCGCTCCTCCTNAAGGAGCCATGGGTCTCGCAGTGCCTGGAATGCCCATCGGAGGGCCTGGAATGGAGATGGGTAACAGATTCACACCATATGACATTCTTTTAATAAATAAAGATGGTAGCCATTCTATTTTTGCGAGTATCAAAAAAGCTTCAGAACAGCACTAAATTTGACTTAAATTTCGTTCCTTCGCGCGGCTTGATTCATTAAATCAGCTGCGCGGAATGCAAGCGCCATAATGGTCATCGTCGGTTGACCTCGACTTGAAGTTACTAAAGAGCTTCCGTCGCATAGGAACAGATTCGGAACATCATGGGCTCTATGGCGTGAATTTATAACCGATGTGTCAGGATCATCACCCATCCTGCAAGTCCCCAGCAGATGAACATTTCCACTCTGACCCTCTGACGGGTATGAGGCACGTATGTTTTTTGCACCAACTGCCTCCATTAGCTCCACACTCTTATTCATAAACCATTCCATTGTGGCTAGATCATCCGGATGATCCATATAAGTGCATCGAATTGCAGGGCGCCCAAAGTTATCCTTATGCGTAGGATCAAGTGTTACATTATTTGTTGAGAGCGGTAACGATGTAGTATGCCCATCAAAAGCCGCTGAGTGAGAGAACCTGGATGCCAGACTGTCTTTAAAGTCCGCTCCCCAACTNGGTCCTCCAAAAAAATTTGGAGCACCAAGTGCAAATTCTATGGGCGTTCCGGCAGATGGATGTCTACCATCGATACCTCCTCCTCCGTAAAAACCCAATTCCGGATCTAACTCGTAAAAGTCATGCACTACTCGCGTTGCCGGTATGCTCTTCCACGCATTTACAGGCTCATCAAACAAACCCGCTACCGANGAGTANCCGTTGAACATAAGATTTTGACCAACGACACCNCTTGAGTTAGCTAGCCCGTTGGGGAAGATGCTGGATTCTGACATAAGCAAAAGCCGCGGTGTTTCAGCGCCATTTGCAGCNACAACAACCGCCTTAGTTTTTTGCGCCTGCTCAATCCCATTTTCATCAAAATAAACCACTTCAGTCACTCGACCGGCCGAGTTGGTATCAATACGCGAAACAGTCGACCAGACTCTAAGCTCACAGTTACCTGTCGCCAACGCGAGCGGAATCATTGCTACCATTGAAGAAGACTTTGCGTCGACCTCACAGCCAAAACCGTTGCACCATCCACAATTAATACAACTAGGCCTGCCGTTATGCGGCTTCGAAAGAATCGCCACGGGAGCTGGATANGCAGTTAANCCGAGTTTTTTAGCTGCTCTCTCTAAAAGTACATCTGACCCCTTTATNGGCATCGGCGGGCAAGGGTAGTCTNTTGATCGAAAAGGGTCCCATGGTCCCTGTAAGCCAGATACCCCAATTTCCCAATCGACTTTAGTATAGTATGGTTCCAGATCTTCGTATCTGATTGGCCAGTCTGAAAAGTTGGTTCCAGCGATCGTNCCCTTTACACTTGCCTCAATAAAATCGATCGGGCGAAGTCTCCAAAAATTTCCAGAAAAGTGTACACTACTGCCGCCTACGTTATGCGCATAACGAAGCACCGTCTCTCTTGGNTCTGCCTCCTCATCTGAATTTTTGCGAAAGGTTTGAACGTTTCCGCGTCTAGCACTCCAGGTCAAATCGTGATTGTGTTTATAACCCCACTCGTCATGTCGAAAGTCGGCGGCTTTAAGGTGGGGACCTTGCTCTAAGATTACGACCGAATGGCCTGCCTCAGCCAACTCTTTTGCTAAAATGCCCCCGGCCGCACCAGATCCAACTATGACGAAGTCTACCTCGTCTCTTGTGTTGTAAATTTGAGTGGAAGATTCAGCCAAGTTATTCACCTTTTTCGATATANTCGGCATCGTAATGCCCAAAAGGTGCCGTCCATCCNAGNCGACCTTCAAANCCAATTAAATCATCACCCACTAAATTNTTATTACCNCCGTATTCAGGCANAGCAAACATACCAGCTATTGTTAGGTACCTCGCGGTTGCAAAGAACTCTGTGTTTTCAATCTGCGCTAGGAGCTGATCTTGATCCGCAGGCGGCAACGAATAAAAAAATGGACTGTTAAATTCGGAGTTTGCGTTCTTTTGTAANTCAAGTAGTCCATTTTTAAGAATATTTAGTGCCTCAGCCCTATCTCTTAAAACATTGTCAAAGAAATAAATCACTCCCGCGTCGCTGGCACCAGGTGAGTCAGTCGCAGGTAAAATTCTTTCGGCGATTGCATCTAATTCAGTAGCATCGACAGCAGTTAATGTTTGAAATTTTGATGATGCTAACTGATATTTCCTAGCCTCTTGGCATGCACTCATTATTGTTGGCAATGTTAGCAACACTGCCGACTTACCCGCAGAACTCTGTAAAAGACGCAAGAAGGATCTTCGCGTGAGGAGATTAATTTCCACTTAGCCCCCCGACTAAACTGCTATTAAAGCTTCAAAACGATAGTTTAACAGTGTTGGATCGAAATTTACTAGACTGTCAGAAGCGACCTCGCGCGCTCAAGGAGAGGTGCTATAGAATCTTTTGTAATTTCCCACGCAGGGTCTTGACGTTTTCCTCGTCTATGGAGCATTAAATTGAAGCTGGTAATTATTGCAAATTTGTAGGCAGATAGCGCCCGATACCAATTTATATCCGATGCATCTGTGCCAGACATTTCTGAATAGATACTTATAAGTTCCTCTGCATTCGGCATTGTATATTCAGAATGATTAGCATCATCCCAAGCCATAGGGTCATTGAACGTCGCAAACCAACCAATATCATTAAGTACTGATCCAATGCCGACAAGCTCCCAATCAATCACTGCGAGCAGTTCACCTTCCTTAGAAAAGAATAAATTCGACCATTGAAAATCACCATGGAAAATTCCAATTTGAATGTTTTTGGGAACTTTAGCTATNAGTAATTCTCTCACTTTAGGAACCAACTTGAGCCGTTCTTGTTCCGCCCCCTTTATGCAAAATCTGTCCCACCGATTAACGTCNTGATCNAATCTGATGGGGGCNCCCAAGTAACTAGCCCGACTCCAGTCTAAATTATGAATCTCGCTCATCGCCATAACGGCTTGCTTTGCCATTCCTAAGCGAACCTCACTGGGGAGGCTTCTAATCCAACTATCGGATAAACGGACTGTGTCGCCCTCTAAAANGGGGACAATNAAATAAGGTCTCCCAAACCAGCTAGGGTCTTCTCCAAACCACTTTACTTTGCAATGAGGTANTGAATCTGGCAGGAGNTTTAGAGCTGTGACTTGCCGCATGACATCGGCCGTACCCTCTAATTTTACGTTTGGTGGAGGCAAACGAATGTACCAACTATCTTCTCGATTTCGAGTGGTTACGGTGAATCCGTAGGAAAAGCCGGCATGACCCGGCATTTTGGTCACGTTCGAGACAGAAATATCTTTGTCGTTGTAGTGAGCTTGACTGAAAGGTAAAAGCCGCTTTGCTAAATCATCAAGTTCCATTAGCTTCTTCTTACGAAAATGACCAAAGCCTGATTTGAATCGGGGAAATAGATCAAACCAAATGCAATTACCCGTTAAACAAGTTCTCTATTACGCCCGTGCTATCTCCTAAGGTGTCTAGTTTAACGCCGAAGTTGTTTAACATCGTCAATTGTAAGTTGCTAATCGGAAGATCGCCTTGAAAAGAAATGTGACGCCCACCTTTGTGAGTACCTGAACCGCCTCCAGCGATAAAACAGGGCAAATCGGTATGCAAATGCTTATTCCCGTCACTGATTCCGCACCCATAAAGCATAACGATGTTATCAAGTAGGCTTGCATCACCATCTGGAGTCTCAGCAAGCTTGTCCATGAAGTACGCAAATTGCTCAATATGATGGCGGTTAAGTTTTGCTAATTTTTCCATTTGTACNGGATTATCCTGGTGATGAGAAAGGCCATGGTGAGGGTCAGGTATCCCTAATTCAGGGTAACTCCTTGGGGAAACCTCTCTTGACATCATAAAAGTAATAACCCGAGTTATATCTGTTTGAAAGGCCATTAGTTGNAAATCAAACATTAATTTTGCGTGTTCTGCAAAAGTATCGGGTATACCTCCCGATGGTCGAACCATTTCAGGCAATTCTATGTTCTGCTTTTCCGCTATAGCTATCCGTCTCTCAGAGTCTCGAATCGCTTCTAAGTATTGATCTATCTTCTGCCTATCATGACTAGGCAAGGTTTTTTGTAATTTATCAACTTCCGTCAACAGAGAGTCCAAGATACTCCTTTCTTCGCTGAGCCTCTCATCTCGCGCCTCTTTGGAAGTATCATCCGAGTCTCCAAAAAGTCGTTCAAAAACAGCCCGAGGCTGATTCTCCATTGGCAAGGGCGTTGACTCATTCCGCCAGCTTAACGTGTTCGCATATGCGCAACTCCAACCGGCTTCACAAGCTCCAATTAGCTCATTTGGATCAAGAGCTATTTCAAGAGATCTCATTTGAGTCGCATTCCCGATATGTGCNGCTGCGAGTTGATCCATTGAGACGCCGCACTCAATGTCTGCACCTTCGGTCTTTTTGGGATGAGCGCCTGTCAAATAAGCAGCGGAAGCCCTCACGTGATCGCCCGTGCCCTCACCGGGTTGCGGCATTGCGGGGTGCAGTGCCAAACCCGACAATATCGAAATCTTTTCCTTGTACTTACTCAAAGGTTTNAGAGTTTCGGGTAATTCAAAATTCATACCCGTAGTTTTCGGAGTCCACTTATCCATAATAACTCCGTTAGGAACATACCCAACAAACAGACGCTGAGCTGGTTTAATAGAATCTTGAGCATTCGAAAGCGCCGGCACCATTGATTCTAGAGCAGGTAACGCTAGAACTGTCCCAGCGCCTCTTAGAAAGGTTCTTCGTGATAACGCTTTTTTAGTAATTATCATTTTGTTCAATCCTCCTCATTCGGAAGGGCTTGCTGTTGACGATGCCTGACACTAGTGCAGACCACTCATAGTTACTTTCTGCGGCGCCTTGCACTATCTCCCTTATAGCTGGGGCATCATAGTACTCCACTCCACGACCCAAAGCATAGGTTAATAACTTGTTTACCACTGTAGTCGTAAACACTTTTGGATCTGAAATTAATGCTTCTCTTAAATCAAACACACCATCCACGGGAGTTCCATTTGCCAGCGTTCCTGAAGTATCAATNGGGTCTCCAGCAACACTGGTAGTGCGGTANCTTCCTATNGCNTCAAAATTCTCTAACGCAAAACCAAGTGGATCCATTACCTGATGACAACTCGCGCAGACCGGATTACTTCTATGGAGCTCCATTCGTTCTCTGACCGATAATGGCTTAGCAGATTTGTCCTCATTCTCTGAAAGAGCAGGAACATCTGGAGGTGGCGGCGGCGGCGGAGTCCCCAAGACATTTTCAAGTAACCATTTNCCGCGAATAACAGGAGAAGTCCTATGTGCATAAGAGGTGACAGTCAGTATCCCTGCCTTGCCTAATANACCCGCNCGCGAATTATCTTCAAGTTCGACTCTGCGAAAATGCGTCCCATAAATGCCTTCTATACCGTAATGTTTAGCTAGCCGTTCATTGAGAAAAGTAGATTTGCCTGTCAGAAGCTCGGGAACTGGTCGGTTCTCTCGAAACTGGCTTTTCAAAAAAAGTTTCGCCTCAGTAGCCATAGCATGGCGCAAATTCGAATCAAAGTCGGGAAATTCTGTAGGGTCTGGTGACACAAGACTTATGTTTCGTAAATGAAGCCACTGTTCCGTAAAATTCTCTATCAACTGATCAGACCTACTATCATCCAACATCCGCTGAACTTGCTGGTCTAGAACACCTGGATCACTTAATCTTCCGGATTCCGCTAAATCAAGTAATTCTATATCTGGCACACTACTCCACAGGAAGAACGATAAACGAGATGCTAACTCCAAGTCAGAGATTTGGTAGATACCTTCAGTTACTGCCTCCCTTGGGTCTTGCGATTCCCTGAAGAGGAAGTCTGGGCTCACTAGTATCCTTCTCAGAGCCATTTCAATTCCTGAATCAAAATCACCCTTTGCCCTACCGTTTCTGAAAGAGCCCAGTAAGGTCTGCAGCTGAACGTCAGATAGAGTTTCTCTGTAAGCCAACCTACCTATGTTATCTATTATCCTAGCGGCACAATATTCCTCGTCCTGACTCTCTGATGAGGCTGGTCGGCAACTGAAAATCTTTCTTCGCGCTGGTGTATCGCCCCGAGACAGTTGGCCGTATGGCCCGCGAAGCTCCACCCTAGCAATTCCGGTTTTTTCGACACGGTCACCCGCGTACTCATAGCTTGTTATTGCATAGTACGGTCTTAACATGCCCTCAGCTAACGCACCATCATCAACAAAATTTACCCCCAGTGTTGCAGGTCCCGCTTTGGCAAAAAAGCGAATTTCAAACCCGTCTGTATCCGGTCCAGTGCCACTTTGCTCACCAGGTTGTCTACCTACTTTTATTGACTCTATGAGCTCTCCGTTCAATCGAATCTCAAGATCGTTAGGTTCATGCAAACCTCTTATTACTCCGTTATAAGTCCTGAGGAGAAAAACCCGAGCTACGTATTCACCGTCAGTCGGGAAGTAATGATCAACCGATATACCCCCCCGAGAGCCGAAAGGTAAATCCTCACTGACCTTAACGTCTTGTCGCAACAGTTTATCGACTTCAAATATTTCAGTGTTCGGAGTAAGTTCCAAATCCCCCACTGCTAGCTGGCTTATCTTGCGAGCCGCAGCCAAGTATCGCTCCGTCAACATGGGAGACACCGTCAGGACATCCGCAATATTGTCAAAACCATAACCGGAATCATCTGGAGGCAGCAAAGCCGAGGCATCATAGTCTAAATCGAAGATGTCGCGAATTGCGTTTCGATACTCTCGGCGGTTAAGCCGATGAAATGCATTGACCCTTCCAGGGTTTGGTCTAACAGCAGCAGAGCGATCTATTGTATTTTCGAGAAAGGCAACAAATTCCTGATATTCAACCTCACTCGGCCGAGGCATTTGCTGGGGTGGCATTGCCCGCGTTTGGAGCTTACGAATTACTCGCTCCCAAGTTTCCGCTTCTCGCACCACACTTTCGTGAGATATTTCTGGAATAATTAGTCCAGCATTAGCTAACTGTTCGTTGTGACAAGCAACACAGTATTGATTCACCAATTGCTGATATTGCGCAGTCTCCTCAGAACGAGGTATTTGTGAACTAGAAGGTAAGCTAAAACTGACCAGAAGAAATAGAATCCAGACCAATCGCAGACGCTCCTTGCCTCTGCGTAGGGTATTAATTCTCAAGGGCAAACCTGTCACTTTTTTATTCCCCTAAAATTTTTTATGCTCTTGTTAGCAATATTACCGATCTTAACCGATAACATTCTAATTTTTTTGGGGTTTTAGCATTTTTACTATAGCCACAAGCCGCTTGTATGTCAAAAGCTACGGTGGTACCGTTAAATGAAGCTAACCAAAGTCTCCATAACATGCAAAGATTCAGAATAAAGCAAGTAAAACCGGTTAACTCTGTCGGTTTTTTCCTTTGTCTAATCAGCATTTCGATGCTAACTAATGCTAGCACCCCACTCATAGAAGCTACCAAGAATCAGAATCGGATTGAGGTAGAGGCGTTGCTTGACAAAGGAGTCGATGCCGATGAACCACAAGGCGATGGTGCAACTGCCTTGCATTGGGCAGCCTATAGAAACGATGCAGTTTTAACGGATAGCCTGCTAAAACATGGAGCAAATCCAAATTCTTCCGATGATCATGGCGTTACTCCTTTATCTCTCGCAGTCCTCAATGCCAATCTAGATTTGGTGAGACTATTGCTTACAGGGGGAGCGAATCCCAATGCGAGGCAAATTAACGGGCAAACACCTCTCATGGTTGCATCGCGAGTAGGTAAGAAATCAATCGTTGAAGCCCTTTTAAATTCAGGGGCCAATGTAAACGATGCAGAGAAGACTAAAAAACACACTGCGCTAATGGTAGCAGTTGCAGGTCAACACGAGGATGTCGCCAAACTTTTGATCGAACACGGGGCTGACGTTGGAGCAAAGTCGATCAACAGTTTTACTCCACTTCTATTTGCTGCGCAGCAGGGAAATATAGAGTTAGGAAGGCTACTATTAGAGTTTGGAGCAGATGTGAATGAATCCGCACCAGACGGCATTTCCGGCAATACCAACGCGCGTTACCGCCTAATTCCAGACACAAGTGCAAGCGCTTTACTGGTCGCGATAGATAGCGGGCATGAAGAAATGGCAATTTTCCTGCTTGAGAAAGGTGCGAATCCCACACTAAACGGAGCCGGCCGAACTGCTCTTCACTCAGCGGTCCAGCACGAAATGCATGACCTAGCAAAAACCCTCCTTGCTCACGGAGCCGATCCAAACGCCAAATTAACAAGGAATATGCCAGTCTTCTCGAGAGTAATCTTGATTGATAACGGACTGGCAGTAAACAAGTTGGGAGCGACCCCCTTCTTTCTTGCCGCGGGTTTTAACGACATAAGAATGATGGATTTATTATTAGAGGGCGGTGCAGATCCATTCATAAATTCAGATGATGGAACCACACCTTTAATGGTGGCAGCAGGAGCCGATTTCGTTGAGGGTCAAGACAAATATAACCGCCGCTGGTTTGAAGACAATATCGTTGGGCTTCAAAACGCTGCCCTCCCCGCTGTAGAAAGATGTTTAGAATTAGGTATAGACATCAACGCTAGGAACGAGGATAACCAAACTGCTCTGCATGGCGCAGTTTATCTCGCTGGCATCGATCTTCTAACTTTCATGGTCAAGCATGGAGCCGATTTAAATGCGATAAATAAAAGAGGTCAGACCCCTTGGATGATCGCAGCAAAGGGAGAGTACCGCGCGGGTTCAGTGCAGATTCTTCCTCACATAGCAAACCATCTAGAGTCCCTTGGTGCCGACACTAGTCTTGGAAATGACCTGGGTCGCTACTGGCAAAGGGAAGCCCAGTAAACCGAGGAATACTTCACAAGCGAGACCGTCTAATGCCCAAAGAAATCAGGAATTCTCTACTCAGCAGAAGACATTTTCTTAGAGAAACTTCGGTAGTGGCAATGGGGTCACTAATTTCTCCCAGTCAACTCCTGGGTCAAGCGACCTCTGCAGATAAGAATGTTACTGTCTCAGGCATCGAGGTTTCGACCGTTTCAGTGACTGATCGTACTAACTGGATTATTGTTTCTCTCGGCGGGACAAATGGTATCAAAGGGATTGGTGAAGCTTCCCTTGGTCGTCGATCAGAATTGAGTGAGCTTAAGGAATTTTTTGAATTAGTCAAAGGAGAATCGCCCTTTGAGGTCCAACGCTATAGACAACTTGGCTGGTCGAAAGCCTCAAGTGGAAATCGCGCGATTGCAACAGCTTTTAGTGCTGTTGAGCAAGCATTGTGGGATCTAATTTCAAAATCGTTAGATATACCTTTTTACAATTTAGTTGGCGGTAAATTTAACGATGTGCTGCCAGTTTATGCAAATATTAATCGTGCCACGTCGCGACGGGATCCCAGCGGATTCGCAGAAAATGCAGTCGCGGCCGTTGAAGATGGTTTCAAGGCAATTAAAGCAGCTCCTTTCGACGGATTTCCATCTCTTGATTCCGCACCAGGAGATATAAACTCAGCAAGGGATCTTGGTATTGCATGCATCTACGCCATGAGAAAAGCGGTTGGTGATGATATTGAAATCAAAATCGATGCACATAGCTTCTTCGACACTGAATTAGCAATCTCAATTGCACGTGACCTTGAGGCCGCAAATCTAAGCTGGTATGAAGAACCTATCGCACCAACCCAAACAGAGAATACCCGTATAATTCATGACGCGATTCCACAGAAAGTTGCCGGCGGAGAGTTTCTATTTGGGGTCAATGGCTTTAAACCTCTTTGCGAGGCCTCAGCGGTGGACGTAATTATGCCAGATGTGAAACATTGTGGCGGAGTATGGGAAGCGATGAAAATTTCTGCGTTTGCCGAGGCACATGGAGTAAAAGTATCTCCCCATAATCCGAGTGGACCAGTATCTACTGCGGTCTCTGCTTCCTTATGTGCTGTAATTCCCAACTTTGATGTACTCGAATATCAATGGGGTGAGCAAGGCTGGAGAAATACGTTAGTAGAACCAACAGAGGCTTTTATCGACGGTTCAATAATTATCTCTGACCGACCTGGCTTTGGTATAAGCATAAATGATCAGGTTTTGCAGGCGCATCGAGTATGAAATTAATAAGTGAATGATTGTCTGGTCGAAATCGGAGAAAACAACTAAAATTTCAGGCAGCAATTGAATTTGGAGAAAGATATGTCACGTCCACTTATACTCCTTTGTATGATCGGCAACCTTTTGCTGTTACCTTTATTTTCAAGCGCTCAAAACCAGAACTTAAATTCGTACTTTGAAAAAAGAACGGCTTGGGGTGACCCAAATATTCAAGGGGTTTGGGATAAGAGAACAATCACGCCTCTCGAGAGACCTGCGCGTTTTGAAAATAGAGCGTTCCTCTCTCCAGAGGAAATTCTCGAGTATGAAGCAGCGAGTGCCGAGAGAGAGGACGGTCGCCCCCTGGATTTCAGCCGAACAAGCATTTCAGTCCATGATCCGGATGATCTAGACTATGGTTCCAAATACGTGACTACGGGTCAAACTTCATTAGTTGTTGAGCCTTCCAACGGAAGAATACCTGCTTACACAGAAGCGGCTAACAAACGTGCTGAAGAGGCAAGAAAAATGAGGGAGGGACGGGGACCTGCGGATAGTTGGATCGATCGTAATTTATCTGAACGCTGCTTAACCT